>JAZRIH010000070.1:0-3033 GCA_045645175.1 Eubacteriales bacterium
ATGCCATTAGTTTGTATAAAGATTTGTTCATTCCCAAGGTGTGGAGTGTGGAATAAGTCCCCCCGTCCGACGGGAACCATCGGAGTTATAAAAGTTCTTTGGAAGTAGTCGTCGCCTGCGGCGAACGAAAAAATGAAGAAATAAAAAGGAGGATCGTGTGCCGAGAATCGACCAAACTGTGATCGAAGAGATCAAACTGCGTGCCAATATCGAAGACGTGATCTCTTCTTATGTTGCGCTCAAACGGGCAGGGTCCAATTATCAGGGGCTTTGTCCCTTTCATAGTGAAAAATCACCGTCCTTCACGGTGTTTCCGGGAACGGCCAGCTTCTACTGCTTCGGTTGCGGAGCGGGAGGCGATGTGATTCATTTTGTCCGTCGGGCAGAGAATATGGATTATCCGTCTGCGGTAGAGTTTCTTGCCAAGCGATTGGGTGTTCCCATTACCTTGGACAAGCAGGAGCAAGCGGAAAATGCACGCCGTGAGCGTGTGCTTGCCATGAACAAAGAAGCGGCACGCTTCTTTCATCAAAAATTGTTCACTCCCGAGGGAGCAGAGGGGCTTCGCTATCTGACTGAAGTGCGAAGACTTCCGATTTCCCTCATTCGCCATTTTGGTTTGGGTTTTGCGCCTAACGGATTTGGCGCACTCACTGACCATCTCCGTAAAAAAGGCTACACCGACAGCGAAATGGCATCAGCCTTTCTCTGCGGTATCAGCCAAAAAACAGGGAAGCCTTACGATTATTTCCGTAATCGAGTGATCTTTCCCATCATAGATGTCCGCGGTGACGTAGTCGCCTTTGGCGGACGTGTGATGGATGATTCCAAACCCAAATACTTAAACTCCTCGGACACCCCTGCGTTTAAGAAAAGCAGAAATCTGTTTGCACTGAACTTTGCCCGAAAGAATGAGAGCGATACCATGATCCTTTGCGAAGGCTATATGGATGTCATCGCCCTCCACGGAGCGGGATTTTCCAATGCCGTGGCAACGCTGGGTACGGCAATTACTCCCGAGCAGGCGCGGATCTTTGCCCGCTATGTGAAAAAGGTAGTCATCTGTTATGACGCCGATGAAGCGGGACAGCGTGCCGCATCCAAGGCATTCGCCCTTCTGGGTGAAGTGGGCGTGGAGTGCAGAATTCTGAAGGTTGAAAATGCGAAAGACCCCGATGAGTACATCCGTAAATTCGGTGCGCCTGCCTTCAAGAACTTGATGGAGCGTTCCCGAAGCGAGTTTGACTTCAAATTGGAGAAGATTCTTGCGGAGTATCCCATCGAGAATCCCGACGACCGAGTAAAAGCACTGGAAGCATCGGTGCGGCTTGTCGCATCATTTCCGTCGGCGGCGGCCCGAGAGGTTTATCTCCATCGGATTGCCGAAAAATTAAATGTATCTCCCGACTCCATTCGCAGAGATGTGGAAAAGAGCATCCGTAACAGAGATCGGAAAAATCAGCGGGAAGAAACCCGGCAGATGATCCGACGCAGCGAGGGCTATGGAGATCGCACCAATCCCGACTATATAAAGAATCCGGGAGCGGCATCGGCGGAGGAAACTATTTTGGGAATCCTTTTGCTGCATCCTGAGCTGTATTCCGAGCTGGAACGGTCGGGGGATGGTCTGACGGCGGACGATTTTTTCACTGCATTCGGTAAAAAGGTGTTTGCAGAGCTTGGACAGCGATTGTCTGATCCTGCTTTTGAACCCGGAATGCTGGGAGAAGTCTTGTCCATCGAGGAGATGGATCGACTGGCATTGCTTCGCCAGAACAGAAGCAAGCTGCAAAACAACAATCTGTCGGTGCTTTCCGACAGCATCTCCCGTCTTCGGGAGGCCAATGCCAAAAAGGATTTGTCCATTGAGGAAATCTTGGGCAAAAAGCGGCAAAAAAACGGCAATTGAGAATTTCACGAACGGGCGGATGCAACGCAGGCTGCTCGCTTGAAAATCTTCAATCAATAGATAGTAAAAACAAGGAAGCCCTTTGGGCTGAAAGGATGGTAGTATGAGAATTGTAGATGACGGTTCTATCGCTGAAAAGCAGGTCAGTGTAAACGATCTGATTGAGCGAGGAAAGAATCAGGGCTCGCTCACCAGCAGTGAGATCATGGAAGCTTTTGAAGACGAGGATTTCGATCTGGAACAGATGGAGCATATCTATGAGACCCTGGAGGGAATGGATATCGAAATTACCGGTAACCTGAATCCCAGCGAGGTTGAAGAGATTGAAAATGAGGTAGGTCAGTACGAATCTGCCGAGAAAATGGAGAAAATGCTGGCGCAGGAAGGTCTTGCCATTGATGACCCCGTGCGTATGTATCTGAAGGAAATCGGCAAGGTTCCGCTTCTGGATGGTGAACACGAGCTGCAGCTGGCCAAGGCAATGTATGAGGGTATCGAGGCAGAGAACCGTCTGCTGGAAGCGATCATCGGTATGACCCGCCCCGAAGATGGTGAAGAAACCGCTACCACTACTTCTTCCGGCTTGGACAGAGATTATCTCTATGATACCGAGGATCCTTGGGCTGAAGTGACCAAGGAACATACCAATGCCTATGCACAGGCAATGGAAGAAGCGCGCAAGCAGTACGGCGGTCCCGAAAAGCTCCCCCGTCACATTGAGGGTCTGGAAGATGATTATGTGAAATCCCAGCGCAGACTGGTTAGAATCGGTGAGGATTCCAAGAATGCTTTGGTTGAAGCAAACCTGCGTCTGGTTGTAAGTATCGCTAAGCGTCACTCGGGCAAGGGCCTTTCCTTCCTTGATTTGATTCAGGAAGGTAATCTGGGTCTGCTCAAGGCAGTTGAAAAGTTCGACTACCGCAAGGGTTATAAATTCTCTACCTACGCGACTTGGTGGATCCGCCAGGCAATCACCCGTGCCAGTGCCGATCAGGCAAGAACTATCCGTATTCCTGTACACATGGTAGAAACCATTCATAAGGTTTCCCGCGTTTCCAGAAAACTGCTGCAGGAACTGGGCCACGAGGCGAGTGTAGATGAAATTGCGAAGTCGGATCGTAGCC
>JAZRIH010000071.1:0-15370 GCA_045645175.1 Eubacteriales bacterium
ATGGCGTCTGTATCTTGCCGAGCTCACCCGCATGTGCGAGCTTGGTCATGCCGATATTCTCGCTCACATTACCTACCCCATCCGCTACTATAACCAAGTCGGACGTTCCTTTGATATCGCTCCCTACAAGGACGAGCTGGCTACTCTGCTGACTACCGCCATCGACCATGGAATGCTGTTGGAGGTAAATACCTCGGGCTACCGTCAGGGCATGGGCGGTCCCCTTCCCGAAGCGTCGGTGATCTCCCTGTACAAGGATTTGGGCGGTCGTCTGATCTCCATCGGCTCGGATGCCCATCGTCCCGATGACATCGGTGCAAGCTACAAAGAAACCGAAGCGCTCTTGAAGTCCTTGGACATGAACAAGATCGCATTCATTCAAAACCATTCTATCCTTACCCATACCATTTAATAAAGGAGTTTTCCTATGAAAAAGATTCTGCAAATGCTGGAAAATGATGCTCGTTTAACTCCCGAGCAGATCGCTGTCATGACCGAGCTGGACACCGGCGATATCAAAAAAGCCATCGAAGAATACGAAAACAACGGCACCATCGTTGCCTATAAGGCACTCATCGACTGGGACCAGACCGACCGTGAGTATGTAAGTGCAGTAATCGAGCTGAAGGTTGCTCCTCAGCGCGACCGTGGCTTTGATGTAGTTGCGGAGAAGATCTGCAACTATCCTGAAGTCAAGAGCCTGTTCCTGATGTCGGGCGGTTTTGACCTGCTGGTGATCATTGAAGGCCGAACCATGCGTGAGGTTGCTCAGTTCGTTGCCGCAAAGCTGGCCCCCATTGAAGCAGTTCTCTCTACTGCAACTCATTTCGTCCTGCGCAAATACAAGAACAACGGTGTGGTTTACGAAGCACCCGAGGTGGATGAACGAGGCAACGATTTCATATGATGCAGTACGATACCCTTCTTTCCCAAACCGTTCAGGGCATCGCACCTTCAGGCATCCGAAAGTTTTTTGACCTTTTAGACGATTTGAAAGGCGTGACTGCCCTTACCGTTGGTCAGCCCGACTTTGTTACCCCTTGGCACATCCGTGAAAAGGCAATCGAATCTCTGGAGCAGGGCAAGACCTACTACACCTCCAATGCAGGTCTGCTCACACTCAGACAATCCATTGCCAACTACATGGAGCGCCGTTTTTCCCTTACCTATAATCCCAAGGACGAGATTCTGGTGACCGTAGGTGGCTCCGAGGCAATCGACCTTGCCATCCGCGCCTGCGTCAATCCCGGAGATGAGGTCATCGTCCCCCTGCCCTCCTTCGTATGCTACGGACCCATCGTATCCATGGCAGGCGGCACCCCCGTTTATCTGCCCTTGAAAGCGGAGAACGGTTTCAAGCTCACCGCTGAGGAACTCAAATCTGTGATCACCCCCAAGACCAAGATGGTGATCCTCCCCTTTCCCAACAATCCTACCGGATCTATTCTCACTGAGGAAGATCTGATCCCCATTGCTAATCTCCTTCGGGACACCAACATACTGGTGCTGTCTGATGAGATCTATGCCGAGCTGACCTACGGCAGAAAGCATACCTCTATCGCCAATCTCCCCGACATGCGGGAGCGCACCATCATCGCCAGCGGTTTTTCCAAGGCTTATGCCATGACCGGTTGGCGTATGGGTTACACTCTTGCCCCCCGCGAGATCACCGCTCAGATGTTCAAGGTGCATCAGTATGCTATCATGTGCGCTCCCACCGCATCCCAGTATGCCGCCATCGAGGCAATGGACAACGGTGACGAGGACGTGGCATATATGCGAGAGGAATACGATCGCCGCCGCAAGCTCATCGTCAAGGGACTCCGCGATCTTGGCATCCCCTGCTTTGAACCCGAAGGTGCATTCTACGTCTTCCCCGAAATCGGCAAATTTGGTTTGACCGGCGAGGAATTCTGTACTCGACTGCTTTACGAAAACAATGTGGCAATTGTTCCCGGCACCGCATTCGGCGAATGCGGCGAAGGCTTTGCCCGCATCTCCTATGCTTATTCTGTCCGTCACATCACCACCGCTCTGGAAAAGATCGGCGAGTTTGTGAAGAAACTGGAACAGGAACAGGCCGGAAAATAATTTCAAACAATTTAGGGCGGATTGTATATCCGCCCTTTCTCTACCAAGGAGATACCGATATGATCAACTTGACAACTTGGATGGATCAATTTTTGCAAGCATTGACCGCCACCTTCCCCAATCGTGTTTGGTTCGTGGGCTTACAGGGCAGTTACGGACGCGGCGAAGCCACTCCCCAAAGCGACCTCGATCTTGTAGTGATTTTGGATCACCTCTCCCCTGCCGATCTATGCAATTATCGTGCCATGTTAGACACACTCCCCCATCGGGAATTGCTCTGCGGCTTTTTCAGCGGCAAAGACGAACTCCTTTCCTGGGAGCCCTCGGATCTTTTCCAGTTTTACCATGATACCCATCCGATTTTGGGTACTTTGGATGATCTTCTGCCCCTCTTGGATACTGCCGCTGTAGACAGAGCCATCAAAATCGGCGCTTGTAGCATCTACCACGGCTGTGTTCACAATCTGCTTTACGATCATAGCGAGGAAATCCTCTGCGGCTTGTATAAATCCGCTTGCTTTGTGATTCAGGCAATTTATTTCCGCAGATCCGGATGTTATATCGGCAAACAGACCGATTTGATTCCCCTCGTTTCCCCAAAAGAACGGGAGATCCTTCAAACTGCCTCTTATCTGAAACAAGGCGGTAAAGCAGAGCTGGAGAAAATGTCCGAAAAACTGTTTTTGTGTGTACAAGAATGGATTCGGGAGGGAAAATAATGTACGGCTCCATAAAAGTTTTTGATCACAATATTATTGCAATCAATCACCCAGATGCCACCATCGTTTACCGCAAAGGAAAAGAGCTTCATCAAATCGATCTGAAAGCTTGTGCTGAAAACTTCCAAACCGAATATAGCAGAGCAAGTGGAAATTGTGTTGGTGATCGAAACATTGAAAAATATTACTTTACCCTTTATACTTCCGGCATTCCAACCCATATTATATTTCAGAGAGTATATATTTTCAACCTCTCCGGCAAAAAACTGTTCGACGGAACGAAAACACAACGGTTTGGGCAATTCAAAAAGAAACTTGCACAGTTAGGATATGCCACATACGATCTAACCTAAAACAAAAACTCCCGACAGACCGAAATCTGTCGGGAGTTTTTTATCTAAGCTTACCAGCCCAGTTCTTCCTTAACTTCCTTGAAGCACTTCACGATGTAGAGGATGTCCTCTTCGTTCAGAGCTGCGGAGAGCTGAGTTCTGATTCTTGCCTTGCCCTTGGGAACTACAGGGTAGGAGAATGCAACTACGTATACACCCTTTTCCATCATACGCTTTGCCATCTCAACTGCCTTGTGCTCGTCGTACAGCATGATGGGGATGATGGGAGTACCGCCGTCGATCACGTCCAGACCGATTTCCTTGATCTTCTCAGCGAACAGCTTGGTGTTCTTGAAGAGCTTTTCACGTCTGGAGGTATCGTTCTCGATGAGTTCCAGCACCTTCAGAGAGCCTGCTACTACTGCAGGAGCCATGGTGTTGGAGAACAGGTAGGGACGAGAACGCTGACGGAGCAGGTCGATGATCTCTTTTCTACCGGAGGTGAAGCCGCCGGAAGCACCGCCTAGTGCCTTACCAAAGGTACCGGTGATGATGTCAACACGACCCTGAACGCCGCAATGCTCAGCAGTACCTCTGCCGGTAGCGCCCATGAAGCCGGATGCATGGCTATCGTCAACCATAACCAGTGCGTCGTATTCGTCTGCCAGATCGCAGATGCTCTTCAGGTCTGCAACCAGACCGTCCATGGAGAATACGCCGTCGGTAGCGATCAGCTTGATACGGCAATCCTTAGCCGCTTCCAGCTTTTCGCGCAGGTCTGCCATGTTGTTATTCTTGTAACGGAAACGCTGTGCCTTACACAGTCTTACACCGTCGATGATGGATGCATGGTTCAGCTCGTCGCTGATGATTGCGTCCTCAGCAGTCAGCAGAGTCTCGAACAGACCGCCGTTTGCGTCGAAGCAAGAGGAGTAGAGGATGGTGTCATCGGTGCCCAGAAATTCACTGAGCTTCTTTTCCAGGTTCTTGTGCAGGTCCTGAGTACCGCAGATGAAACGTACGGAAGACAGACCGTAGCCGTGGGTATCGTAGCTTGCCTTTGCAGCTGCGATAACTTCTTCATTGCCTGCCAGACCCAGGTAGTTGTTTGCACACATATTTACAACAGTACGGCCGTCGTTCAGACCAACGCGAGCGCCCTGCTTGGTGGTGATAACCTTTTCGTTCTTGGTCAGACCGTCTCTGTCGATGGTCTCACATACTTCTTTGAAAATAGAAAGTGCTTTCTTCATAATTAGTTATTTTCCTCCGAAATCTTAGTCCAGTCCAGAATGACCTTGCCACACTTGCCGCTGTTCATTGCCTCGAAGCCTGCTTCGAAGTCACGAACGTCCATTCTGTGAGTAATGATATTAGAGATATCCAGACCGCCCTGAAGCATTGCGGACATCTTGTACCAGGTTTCGTGCATTTCTCTGCCGTAGATACCCTTGATGATCAGACCGTTGAAGATGATCTTGGACCAGTCGATCTTTGCATCGCTCTTCAGCAGACCCAGCAGAGCCATTCTGCCGCCGTGTACCATGTGGTCGATCATGGAGTTGAATGCGATTTCGCTACCGGACATTTCCAGACCGATATCGAAGCCTTCCTTGATGTTCAGCTTTTCCATGATAACGCTCAGGTCTTCCTTAGCGGTGTTTACGGTGTGCTGGATGCCCAGAGTCTTTGCCAGTTCCAGACGGTCATCGTTGATATCGGTGATAACAACGTGTCTTGCGCCTACGAACTTACAAACTGCAGCAGCCATGATGCCGATGGGGCCTGCGCCGGTGATCAGCACGTCTTCGCCTGCCATATTGAAGGAGAGAGCGGTATGTACTGCGTTGCCGAAGGGATCGAAAATAGCGTACATTTCTTCGGAAACGCCCTCTTCACACTTACGAACGTTTTCCTTGGGGATAACCAGATATTCTGCGAATGCGCCGTCACGGTTAACGCCTACGCCTACAGTCTCCTTACACAGGTGACCGTTACCGGACAAGCAGTTACGGCATCTGCCGCATACGATGTGGCCTTCGCCGGAAACAGCATCGCCGATCTTCCAACCGGTAACATTCTTACCTACCTCAACGATCTCGCCAACATATTCGTGGCCGATGGTCATAGGGGTCTTGATGGTCTTCTGAGACCATGCATCCCAGTTGTAGATGTGCAGGTCGGTGCCGCAGATAGCGGTTTTGTGGATCTTGATCTTAACGTCGTTGTCGCCTACCTGAGGTTCGGGTACGTCCTCCATCCACAGACCTTTAGTGGGGAACTTCTTTACAAGTGCTTTCATGCTTTTTTCCTCCAAATTATTCAATCATATTTTGAATTGACTCTTTTAAGTGTGCGATAAAGCTCTCCGTCATAGGCGATACCTTTCGGGCGGCATTGAGCAGATACCCGATAATGTAATGCTCTTTACTGTCAAAGGGGATGCTCACAATGTCCCCCTTATTCAGGGCAGAGGGCATGATGCCGGTACCTACGGTGTAAGCGTCAGTCATCAGGAGAAGATTCATCAGCGTCGCACGGTCGCTGATCTCTATATGCTTATCCATGGCATGGGCATCGGTCAGCTCCTCGGTAAAGAAAGAGGCTGTTTGTCCGCCCTGCTCATATGATACATAGGGGTAGTCCTTCAAATCGGCAACACTCAAACGATCCGCCATCGCAAGGGGATGGGTACGGCGGAAAAATACGTGAGGAGCCGCCTCCAAACAAGGAGTGAAGGTAAGATTTCGCTTAGAAAGATAACGCTTCATAATATCGAAGTCGCCGTCTTTGATCGCGATAATGCCGATATCACTGTAAGAGTTCTCCACCTCACGAATGACGTTATAGGTTTCGATCTCTTTAATGGAAAAACGGTAACGATCAAGGGTAGTATCCTTGAGGAAATTACCGAACACATCGGCAATAAAATCGTAATGCTGTGTGGCAATGAAAAGCTTTTCTGCTCTCTGAGGCGAGCTGTATCTGCTTGCCACCAATTCGCTGGCAGATACGATATCCGATGCATAGCGCACAAACTCCGATCCCTCATCCGTAAGATAGACACCGTTGCTAGATCGCTGGAAGATGCGGATATTCAGTTCTCTCTCCAAGGATTTGACACCTGCCGAGAGAGATGACTGGGCAATGAACAACTGCTTTGCCGCCTCACTGAATGAACCGATGCGCGCAATTTCCAAAACATATTTACACTGCTGTATGGTCATATCCGCCCTCCGTTTTCATTCACACTTTTTTCATTATAACACGAAAAGCGGGAAATATCAAATAGCAATTACCGATTGCCGCTGTTCGCTTTTTTCGATACAGTCAAAAACCCGATAAGCAGTCTCTGCTTATGCGCCCAGGAAGGCGCGCAAAGCATCCATTTGCTCTGCCATGGTTTCGTAACCGTGACAGTAGAATGCATCCATTTTCTCGAAATCCTGCTCGGTACGGGAAACCGTATCCACCGTAGGACGGATGACAAAAATCTTGCCTGCCGCTTCCAAACGTTCAATGAGAGCAAGCTGTTCCTTATACATTCTCTCCCGTCTGCAAAGCGCAGAAGCAAATGCGGGATGATTTTTATAATATCCGCGGTAAACACGCTTCATGCCTTCCGATGCGGTAGGCAGAGCACCCTCGGGACGGGTGAGGATCACCACTGCTTTTTCACATCCCTGCTTCATAGCACGGGCAACAGGAATGGAATCGGTTACGCCGCCGTCCATATATTCCTTACCGGCAATCTTCACAGGGGCGGTGAACAGAGGCATTGCACAGGATGCCATGCCGACTCTGCCCAGACGGTATTTACACTTTTTCACGTTGAAATAGTTGGGTTTACCGGTTTCCATGGAGGTGGTGACGATCTCCAGCTTTTTCTCGGAGGAGAAGAAGGTCTTGAAATCGAAGGGATAGAGCTTGGGGAATCCAAAGAACACCTTCTGGAGATTCATGAACTTACCGGAACGGAACAGTTCGCCAAATCCGAAATAGGAGTTTTCCTTGGAGGGGAGCATACATTTACGGGTACGTCCGCGCTGACCGGAAACATAGCTGTATGCATTGCAAGCGCCTGCGGAGGTGCCCACTACATAGGGGAAATGGAAGCCTTCATCCATCAGTTTGTCCAGCACACCTGCGGTAAAGATACCACGCTGTGCGCCGCCTTCCAGTACAAGTCCCACTTTGGGGAACACCTCACGGTGAGGAATGTTGACGCCCATTTTGCGTAGACGGGCTCTCAGTTTTGCCGCATCGCCGTTGAAGGTGTAGCCGCGCATACCCAAAAGGTCAGCTGCACGGACATTCACCGCATTATCATCGATAAAGAAGCAATCCTGAGGACACAGAGAATAACGGTTGAATAAAACCTCGTAGATCTCCCGCTCAGGCTTGCATACCTTTTCCGAGGAGGAAAGAACATAGCCCTTCATGTATTCAAGGGCAGGAAAACGCTTTTTGATCTGTTCAAAACGTGTGCTCACGTTGGAAAGCAGATAGATGGGATAGCCTGCCCGATGAAGATCCTGCACAAGAACAGTCATTTCGGTGATGACAGGCATATGGAGATGCCAATTGGCAAATACCTTGGTAAGCGCAGGATGAAGTCTGCGGGGAATTCTGCTTTTCCAGCTCTCCAGCGCATCTTCCTCGCTGATCACACCCTCGTCCAGCATTCCCCATTCTTCAGACAAAAAAGCAACTCTGGCGATCAACTGACGGTCAAAAGGGGCTTTTACATAAGGGGTAATACAACGCATAGGATCAAAGTTCAGTAGCACTCGTCCCATATCAAATACAAATACAGTAGGTGTTTTCATGGCATTTCCTCTACATTCAATAATTTAAATCCAATCACTTCTATTGTAACACAAAAAATAATTTTTGTCAATGCTTCAAACCCAAAGAAGGGCAAAGATCATCGTAAATATCCCACATAATATGCCGATTTTCACCCGCGCTCCAAATAAAAGCAACGCATCGGGAGCATTGCCTGCCGCCATACACTGAAAAAACACCGACAAACCGCCAAATCCCGTACAAGCGCCTGCAAAGGTCATCTGCAACGCGGTGGGCATTGGAAGAGAGGACACCGCACGCAGGCCACCCGTGATCTCAAAAAAGGCATACCACGCCGCTTTCATATAGCGAAAAAGAATTCGGTCCGGAAGCAGAAATTCCAGACATTCCTCTAAAAAAGCACAAAAGACCGCAAAAAACACCACGAAAGAAGATAGTCTTACCATACCCAATCCCGTGCTTGCCACCGATCGGGCAAGTGCCCCCGGAGTGGGGAACAAATTTTCCGGTCTGCGCTCATCTCCCCTGGTCAAACGGTTTTGCATCCACCGCGCTCTCGCCCGTCTGCCCATGGTGATTGCCACGCAAAGTGCAGCCAATGTGCTGGACAGCCACAGAATCCACCCCATTTTGGCAGACCGAAAAAAGCCCTCTCCCACCGTTCCCACCAAAAAAGCGGCGGAGGCGTTGTTGGTATAACAGCAGAGCCGTGACGCTTCCTCTCGGTCGATTCTTCCAACTTCCAGCAATCGGGAGGCGAGCATCGCCCCCACGGGAAATCCTGACACCAGCGATATAAGCAGTACCCCCACCGACTCGTCGGAGAGGGAGAGGATCCGTCCGGGCAGACGGCAAATAAAGGCAGGGGGTGGTGCCATACAAGTGAGGATTCCTCCTGCCGCCGCAATGGGAAAGACCGCCGGAATCACCGTGCGGATACAAAGCACCAGCGCCTCCCATGCCTGCACTCGAAAAAGGGCAGGACTGCGCAGTCCAAAGCACATAAAGCCCCAAAGCAAAAGCAAAAGCCCCTGCCCTCCCACGCTTTGAATCCACGAAAAGGATCTTCCCTTTTTGTGCCGGCGAATCATCGACTTGCTCCCATCCATAGCATTTTTCTCCCTTTAGCAGAATAGAATTTTTACAGTCTTATTTGCAATTCTATTTCTTTTTCGGGAGGATTATGTCATGGAAAAGGAAACCCATCTCACATCAGATTTTCAGGTAAATTTCGTCCCCGGTGAAGTGACGGTCATCGGCTGTATGGGCGTGCTCATTTACGAGGATGAGGTAATTTTGCTGCGGCTGTCCAAGGGCGGACTGCGGATTGAAGGGAGCGGTCTGCTTCTGAAAAGCTATTATGCGGGAGAAATGCAGATCACCGGCAGAATTCGGGGCATGGAGCTTTGCACCCGATGATCTTCCGTCTGTTTACCCTGTTGGTGGGCTACTGCCAAATCAGCATCGCCCATCGCCGGGAAGCGCTGGTGACTCTCTTTTTGCGCAAAAAAATCAACGTCGCCATGGGACAACGAGAGGAGGGGGGCGGCTATTCCTTCGTCGTCCCCCTGTACGAAAAAAAGAAGCTCCTACGCCTGCTTGACCAGTATCAATTCGAGATCAACTCGGTCAAAATAGGCGGTCTGCCGGTTTATTTATGGAGTTTTCGCAAGCGTGGGGGATTGCTTTTGGGCATTCTCTCTGCCGCCGCCATCATTACGGGAGGCTCGCTCTTTCTCTGGACGGTGCGCATCGTGGGATGCGAAACCATCTCTGCACAAGAGGTCCACAAGCTTTTGCAGACGCAGGGGATTGAGATTGGCGGCTTCATTCCCCCTATCGATGCCAAGGTTGCGGCATCGGAGATCCTTTTGGAGGAACCGAGGATCGCCTATCTCGCCATCAACATTATCGGCACCGCTTGCGAGGTGCAGGTGACCGAATCCAAATTCGCCGCCCCTTCCAAGGAGCAACTCCCCTCGGACATTATTGCCGCCTACGATGGGATGATCCAGCGGGTGGAGCTGTATGACGGGCAACCGATGGTCAGCCATGGCGAAGCGGTACGGAAGGGACAGGTATTGATCTCGGGGCTTTGCGAATCGGGAGAAGGTGCCTGGCGGCTGGAATCGGCATCGGGAGTGGTAATCGCCAAGGTAGAACGGGAATTTTCGGTGGAAGTTCCCCTGATTGAAAAGGTGGCGGTGAAAAAGCAAGAGGAGATCGCTTCCCGTTCGCTGATTTTTTTCAAAAAGTCAATAAAACTTTCGAAAAGCAGTAGCATTTTCCCCCCAACTTATGGTACAATAATAAAAAAAGAGGAATGGACACTCCCGGGTGGGATCGTGCTTCCCATCGCCCTGCAAACGATCAGCCGAGTGGGCTATGAAATAGAGCAGCGGCACCGCACCTATGCCGAAGCAGAGCTGCTGGCAAAGAAGCAGATGGAGTCGCTGATTGCAAAAGAATTGCAGGACGCGGAAATTCTCACCCTGACGCAAACCATGGAGCATACCGACACAGGTGTGAAGTTGACCTGGCAGGTCTACTGCCTCATGGACATCGGTATGTCCTCGCCGCTGATCGGATTACCAAAATGAATACCCTCTCACCCGCTGCGCGGGAGCTCCCCCACAGGGGGATCCAAGATTGCGGGCGATGCATCTATCAATCATTCTAAATCATATAATTCCCTCCCCAAAAGTTTTTGGAGATCCCAAAGAACCTTTTTTGAAAAAAGGTTCTTTGGTGGGGTTTGGGGCAACGCCCCAAGAAGAGGGGCAGCGCCCCACAAACAAGAAAGGATCCTATGGAACAGTATCTTCCCATTGAATCGGCGGCAGATGCCGCAGCTATTTTCGGCAGCATGGACCGAAACGTAAATATCATCGAAGACCGCCTATCGGTTCGCATTTCTCTGCGCTCTGCCGAGGAAAACACCATCAAGGTGTCGGGAAACGAGGGCAATGTTGCCGTTGCCATCGCTACCCTCTCCCATTTGAAGCATCTCGTGGAAAAAGGCGAAGAAATCAACGAACAGAAAACCGAATATGCCCTCTCTCTTTGTCTGGCAGGAGAAGGCGGCGATCTGGACTCCATGGGAAGCGACTGCATTTGTATCACCGCCAAGGGCAAGCCCATCAAAACCAAAACCGTGGGACAAAAGCGCTATGTGGATCTGATCCGCAAGAACACGGTGGTGTTGGGCGTTGGTCCCGCAGGTACGGGTAAGACCTTCCTTGCCGTTGCCATGGCGGTAACTGCCCTGCGCCGTAAGGAGGTTTCCAGAATCATCCTCACCCGTCCCGCGGTAGAGGCAGGCGAGCGGCTGGGTTATCTCCCCGGCGACCTGCAAAGCAAGATCGATCCTTATCTGCGTCCTCTGTACGATGCGCTGTTTGAAACCATGGGTCCCGAAGCCTATGCGCGGAATCTGGAAAAGGGCATTATCGAGATCGCTCCCCTTGCTTATATGCGCGGACGAACCCTCGACGATTCCTTCATCATCTTGGACGAGGCGCAGAACACTACCCCCGAGCAAATGAAAATGTTCCTTACCCGACTGGGATTTGGCTCTCGCGCCGTGGTGACCGGCGACCTTTCCCAGACCGACCTGCCCCGCAGTATTCCCAGCGGACTTTCCCAGGCGGTGCGCATCCTCAAAGACATTGACGACATCGCCATCCACGAATTCACCTCCCGTGACGTAGTCCGTCACCGATTGGTAATGAAGATCATCGAAGCCTACGACAAACACGACAGAGAACGGGCACAGAAAAACGATCGCCCCGCTCGCACTTTTAAGAAGGTGAACTGATATGAAAACAAAGATCTATATTGAGAATCAGCAGAATTTGCTGAAACTGAACTTCTCCTTGAAGCATCTTCTGCACTCTGCTATCCGCGCTACCCTTGCCTATGAGCAGTTCGACCGTCCCGTAGAAGTGTCGGTGACATTGGTAGACAATCAGGAGATCCACATCCTCAACCGAGAAAGCCGCGGAGTAGACCGCCCCACCGACGTACTGTCCTTCCCCATGTTCGACGAAGATTTTGACAACGGTGAGCTGTGTGTACTGGGCGACATCGTCCTCTCTACCGAACAAGCCTCCATTCAAGCAAAGGAATACGGTCACTCTCTGAAACGGGAAATCGCATTCCTCACCGTCCACTCCATGCTCCATCTGCTGGGCTACGATCACGAAACCTCCCCCGAGGATGAAGCCGATATGTTCCGCCGTCAGGAGGAGATTCTCACCAAAATGGGAATCGGACGGTAAACGATCGCTTGCCCCGCATTTTCAAACCACTTGCAATTTGCCGCAAATTATGCTATACTAAACTAATAGACCGACAGAAAGGATGCGGCACAAGCCGCCAAACATAGATATGCAAAAAATCGGATTTCTTGCCATTGTAGGCAGACCCAACGTAGGTAAATCCACTCTGCTCAACGCACTGCTGGGCGAGAAGGTTGCCATTGTTTCCAAAAAGCCTCAGACTACCCGTACCCGTATCACCGGTATCCTCACCGAGGGTGAGAATCAGTTCGTCTTCCTGGACACCCCCGGTATGCACTCCCCCAAGACCCGTCTGGGCAGCGTAATGGTCAAGGCAGTCAGCACTGCTCTTGCCGACGTGGATGCGGCAATTCTGGTTGCCGACGCTTCCCGCGCCCCCGGCGACGTGGAAAAGCAGCTCATCCGCCGCTTTGAACAGGACGGCATCCCTGCCATTCTGGTACTGAACAAAACCGACCTCTCCAACGCCGTGAAGGTAGGCGAGGTCATCACCGAATACGCACAGCTCTTTGATTTCGCATCGGTTGTACCGATCTGTGCCCTCAAGGAAGACGGCATTGCTATCGTCAAATCCGAATCCGAAAAGCTTCTCCACGAAGGCGAATGGATCTTCGATGAAGATGCTCTCACCGACCAGCCCGAGCGTCAGATCGCCGCAGAGATCATCCGTGAAAAGATCCTGCGTCTGATGGACAACGAGATCCCCCACGGTACTGCCGTAGTCATCGAAGAATTCAAGGAAGAGGGCAAGATGGTCCGCATCCGTGCCGAGATCTTCTGCGAGAGAGAAGCCCACAAGCGTATGCTCATCGGCAACGGCGGCTCCATGCTGAAAAAGATCGGCTCTTACGCCCGTGAAGATATGGAAAGCTTTTTCGGCGTCAAGGTCTTCCTGGATCTTTGGGTAAAAGTCAAGGAAAACTGGCGTGAAAGCGACTTCATCATCCGTGACTTCGGATTCAGAAACCAAGATAATTAACCATCGAAAGGAGACTCTCCCATGCGCAGACAGGATACACTAAGCGGCATTGTCCTGCGGGTCGTTCCCACCTCTGACGGGGCGAGTCTTTTGACTATTCTCACCCAAAGCCGAGGAAAGATCACTTTGTCCGCCCCCGGTAGCCGATCGGTAAGCTCTCAACGCCACGCCTTATGCCAGCCCTTCGCCTACGGTGAGTTTTTCATCACAGAACAGCGCGCCGATCGCTGGATCTTGAAAGAGG
The DNA here is from genome assembly GCA_045645175.1 of Eubacteriales bacterium. Lineage (GTDB taxonomy): Bacteria > Bacillota > Clostridia > Oscillospirales > CAG-272 > CAKSQF01. The sequence continues at coordinate 13,476 of JAZRIH010000071.1, forward strand.
GCAGTCTGCAAGAGAGCTTTTATCCCCTGCGTGAGGATCTTTCCCGCTTTGCGTTGGCGTCCTATTTTGCCGATGTTGCCCTGCAGGTAGCAACCCAAGAAGAAGATCAGGCAGGACTGCTCCGTCTGCTATTAAACAGCCTATACGTCCTTGCCTATCGGGACAAGCCCTACTGGTTTGTGAAAGCCGTATTTGAATGGCGACTGACTGCCGAAATCGGCTATCAGCCCGATCTGTCGGCTTGCATGGACTGCGGACGGGAAAATGGGCATTTCGCCTTCGCTATCTCCGAGGGACAACTGATCTGCCCCGACTGTATGCAAAAAGAGGGGGCCCCCATCGGCGTTCATTTGGATACCTCCCTTCCCCTTTTGCGATCGATACTGGTGGTTCCTCTGCAAAAGATCTATTCCTTTGAGCCGAATGACAACCTTCGCCGTGAGTTTTCCTCTCTGGCGGAGAAGAATCTCCTTGCCCACTTGGAATATTTCCCCTCTACCTTACAGTTTTGGCGCACCGTAGAGGATTAACCGTCGATCATTCTCAAAACAATTTCTCCTACGAGGCATTGCCTCAACCAGTGAAACTATTATGAAAGATTACACAAAAGCCATTAAAACATTGGAATATGACAAGGTGCTGAGCCTTCTTGCTGCCTGCTGTCTTACCGAAGGCGCACGGCTGATGGCGCTGTCTGCCACTCCCGAGGACGATCCCGTGAAGGTGGCTCGTCTGCAACAGGAGACTGCCGATGCACGATCCCTTACCGAGCATCACGGCCCTCCCTCCTTCGGCGTAGTCAAGGACATTTCCGACAGCATCGAGCGTGCAGGCAAGGGCGCAATGCTCTCCCCCCGTGAACTCTTGGATGTTGCCGATCTGCTTTCTTCGGCATCTGCCATTCATGCCTATTCCACCCGTCGGGACATTCGTCTGGGCTGTCTTGCCGAGCGTTTTTCCCGTATCTTCCCTCATCATCCCTTGGAGAGGGAGATCCGCAGATGCATTCTGTCCGAGGACACGATCTCGGATGACGCATCTCCCAAGCTGGCAGACATCCGCCGTGCCATCCGCAACACCAATACCAAAATCCGTGACACCCTGCAGCGCTTCATCTCTGCCGAGAGTAACAATAAGTTTTTGCAGGACAATCTGGTCACCATCCGTCAGGGACGCTACGTAATCCCCGTCAAGACCGAGCACAAGAACGAGGTCAAGGGTTTGGTACACGATACCTCCTCCTCGGGCGCAACTCTCTTTATCGAGCCCATGGCAGTAGTCGAGGCAAACAACGAGCTGAGAGAGCTGGAGTCTGCCGAAAAGAAAGAGATCGAAAAGATCCTTTATGCTCTGTCCGGCCAAGCGGCTGATTTCGGCAACGCCCTGATCCACAACTACTTCACCATCAACGAAATCGCCTACATCTTCGCCCGTGCAGAGCTCTCCTATCGGATGCGTGCAACCGCCCCCATCCTTTCGGAGAACGGCGCCATTGATCTGAAATCTGCCCGCCATCCTCTGCTTCGTGCTCAAAAGATTGTTCCAATCGATATTCGCTTGGGCGGAGAGTTTGACACGCTGGTAATCACCGGTCCCAATACCGGCGGTAAGACCGTTTCGCTGAAAACTCTTGGTCTGTTCACCCTCATGGCGCAGACCGGTTTGCAGATTCCTGCGGCAGAAGAATCCAAGCTCCGCATTTTCTCCTCGGTTCACGCCGACATCGGTGACGAGCAGTCTATCGAGCAATCGCTCTCCACCTTCTCTGCCCACATGACCCACATCGTGTCCATTCTGGAGCGTTGCGACGAAAATTCCCTGGTACTCTTCGACGAGCTTTGCTCGGGTACCGACCCCACAGAAGGTGCAGCCCTTGCCGTTGCCATCGTAGAGGA
>JAZRIH010000072.1:0-3356 GCA_045645175.1 Eubacteriales bacterium
ACTTCAAGTATATCTTCAAAGATCTTTAATAAAATTTTGATATAAACTGGAAAGGATGAAGGAAAATGAAACTCTCAGTCGTAACCTACAATCTCCGTATGGACAATCGCGAGGATGGTGCAAACTATTTCTTTAACCGTGCGCCCTTTATTTTGGAAACTATTCGCCGTAAGAATCCCGATGTGATCTGCTTCCAGGAAGCAACCGTTCGCATTCTGAAGTGGCTCAAAGAAAACCTGACCGAATATACCATTGTGGGAATCGGCAGAGGAAAGGATTTTTCCGATGAAGCCAATCCTGTTGCTTTCAAGACCGATAAGTTCCAGCTCTTCGGTCTGGATCAGTTCTGGCTTTCCCCCACACCTCACGTGCCCGGTTCCCGTCATCACGAACAGTCCGACTGTCCCCGTGTTTGTATGACTACAACCCTGCGTCCGGTGGGAGAGGGAAGACTTCTTCGCTTCTACAATACTCATCTGGATCACGAAGGTAAAATGGCGAGAACGCTGGGAATGTCCAGTATCATCAAACGTATCGGAGAGGATGCAGAGGCGTTCACAACTCCTTACCTGCTTACCGGTGATATGAATGCACTGATCCAAGAACCTTGCATTCAGGAAGCGCTGGGAACCGGTCTGATCGATTTCACCTCATCTGTTGAGCTTTCTTACCATGGTTATGGCAGAGTAAAGCACGATGCTAAGATCGACTACATCTTCGCCAGCCCCGATTGCAAACTGATCTCGGTAAATGTTTGGGACGATACCAAAGGCGAACTCTATCTGTCCGATCACTATCCCATCGAGTGCGTAGTGGAGATGTGAATTTGATCGCAAATAAGTGATTTTCACAAAAAAAGCACACTAAATGAGTGAATTTTTTCGAAAATTATTTCTGAAACCTATTGCAATTTCAAAAATATATGCTATAATAATAGCGTATGATAGTCAAGGAAGGGAAGAGCGTGCAAACGCTCTTCTTTCTTGTAGAAAAGAAAGGTGATTGTATGGCTAAATCTAATACCGGTATTGCCGCAAGAATCAGACCCGCTCTGGAGCCTGTGGTTGAAAATCTGGGCTATCACATTTGGGATATCGTCTATGTAAAAGAGGGCGCAGACTTTTATTTGCGCATTACGATCGACCGTGAAGAAGGCGTGGATATCGACGGATGCGAGCTGATTCATCGTGCGATTGACCCCGTGCTGGACGAGATCGATCCTATCCAGGATGCCTACTATTTGCAGGTAGAATCTCCCGGATTGGAAAGAGAACTGAGACTCCCCGAGCATTTTGTGTTCTGCAACGGTGAAAAGATCGTTGTGAAGCTCTATAAGGCGGTTGACGGACTCAAGCAGCTGACCGGCATCCTCTCTACCGAAGACGGTAAGGAAATTACTCTCGATATGGGTGTCAAGTCGGTTACGCTTCCCATTGACGCAATCGCAAAAGCCAATGTTCTGTTTGAATTTGAATGATACCACGGAAAGGAATTGCAAAAAATGAATAACGAATTCTTTGTGGCTCTTGAGCTGATGGAAAAAGAAGAAGGCATCGCAAAAGAATATATGCTGCAAAAGGTTGAAGCTGCTCTGATTAGCGCATACAAGCGCGACTGCGGCGGCAACAGCAATGTAAGAGTCGTCATCGACGAAGTGAAGAAGGATGTAAAAGTATATCAGCAGAAGGAAGTAGTGGATGTTGTTGAAGATCCCATTCTGCAGATTGCGATTGAAGACGCGAAAAAGTATAGTCGCCGTGCGATTATCGGTGATACTATCGATATTGAAATTGACCCCAAGAAATTCCGCCGTCTGTCTGCACAGAATGGTAAGCAGGTAATTATTCAGGGTAGCCGCGAGGCAAAGCGTGAAAACGCTGCTCGTGCATACGATAGCAAGCGTGAAGAGGTTATGACCGTACGCGTAGACCGTATCGATCCTGACAACGGCAATGTAATGGTTGAGACTCCTAACGGCAATGCAACCCTGCTGGCAACCGAAATGATCCCCGGTGAGCATTTCAAGGTAGGCGATCACGTTAAGGTGTTCGTTTCTGAAGTAAAGCGTGAAATGAGAGGTCCCATCGTTACCTTCTCTCGTACTCATCCCAATTTTGTAAAGCGTCTGTTCGAACTGGATGTTCCTGAAATTCAGGACGGCACAGTTGTAATCAAGAGCATCTCTCGTGAACCCGGTTCCAGAACCAAAATGGCAGTTTACTCCCGTGAGGAGAACGTAGATCCCGTAGGTACTTGTATCGGTAACCGTGGTATGCGTATCAATTCCATCATTAAAGAATTGAACGGCGAAAAGATCGATGTAGTTCGCTACAGTGAGAAGCCCGAGGAGTTTATTGCAGCAGCATTGGCTCCCGCAACCGTTAAAGAAGTTATTCTGGACGGTGAGCGTTCTTGCCAGGTGCGTGTAGCAGAAGATCAGTTGTCTCTCGCAATCGGCAAAGTAGGTCAGAACGCGCGCCTTGCCGCTCGTCTTACCGGATTTAAGATCGATATTAAGACCAAGTAATCTTGGAGGTGTCGCCTTTGGCAAACAGCAGTCAACAAAAAATACGTAAGCAGCCTGAGCGTCGGTGTCTTGGTTGTATGCAATCTTTTCCCAAAAAAGAGCTGATCCGTGTAGTGCGTACGCCTGACGGAGCAGTAGAGCTGGATTTTCAAGGTAAAAAATCCGGACGCGGTGCATACATCTGTAAGAATGCCGCTTGCTTTAAAAAAGCCAGAAAAGCCGGTCGTTTTGAACGCAATCTGGAATGTGTCATTCCCGAGACGGTTTATGATCGTTTGGAGGTGGAGCTTTCTGAAACCCAATAAATTTCTGAATATGCTGGGTCTTGCTAAAAGAGCGGGCAAGATTGCCGTGGGTACGCCCATGGTCACAGCGGCAGTTCGATCCAAAACCGCACTCTTGGTTTTGCTCACAACGGATGCCGCACCCAACGCTGTAAAACGGATCACGGATTCGTGTAATTTCCACAATGTTCGGCTGATTACGGTGCAATATACCAAGGGAGAACTTGCAGCAGCAATCGGATCTTCCGGAGAGGTTGCAGCGGTGGCACTGCTGGATCATAATTTTACCAAAGCGATTCTTGAGTTGAGAGAAACAGAGAAGACAGAGGCGGATCATGTTGATCCGCAGGAGGTGCAATAAATGTTTGAAATCGGTAAGTATAAGGTTAGCAATCTTGCTAAAGACCTGAGACTCAAAAATAAAGACGTAACTGATCTGCTGGAGAAGAACGGCTATCATGGTAGAACCCATTCTTCTATTCTTTCTGCAGATGAGTATAACTTCCTGATGAATTATTTTATGACACAGAATCAGATCGTTGATA
>JAZRIH010000073.1:0-3770 GCA_045645175.1 Eubacteriales bacterium
AGATACCGTTGTTGGGGTACATTCCCACGGGAGTGGTATTGACGATCACGCCTGCGTCGGTATGAAGATGGAGATTTTCGTAGTTGTTTGCCCCACCGCGGGAGATGACAACCACTTCTTTGGCGCCCATCTCTCGCAAAACATGCTGCGCCATCACCGATGAGCCGCCGCTGCCCAGAACAAGGCATTTTTCGCCCTTCGGGTTAATCTTGCCAAGGCGCAGCATATATTCAAAGCCGTACGCGTCGGTGTTGTAGCCATACAGCTTGCCATCGGTGCCTTTCACCACCGTGTTCACACTGCCAATGGCATATGCACGGGGAGAGACCCAATCGCACGCCGCCAAGGCGTCCTTTTTATAGGGGATGGTGACGTTGATGGCGGTAAATTCCCGATCAGCAAAGAACGCGGCTACTTTTTCGTGGGGAAGCTCGGTGAGGCGATAGTGGGGATTGCCCAGAGTTCTGTGTATTTGCGGTGAAAAACTGTGGGACAGTTTTTCACCCAGTAGTCCGTAGGTCATGATTGCTTCTTTCGATCTGATTACCATACTGTTATTTGCCATCGGCATTTTCCATTGCTTGGCTTTGGTATGCCTTGGAAAGATCCATGATGGTTTGATAAAGGGTACGGGCGTAAGGGGCAAGCTCTTCGCCCACCAAAGCGGACACCTTTTCCAGGACGATGCGCTCACGGGAGCTGTCCAAGATGGGAAGATTATGTTCCTTTTTGTATTCTGCAATGCCAATTGCCGTATTCATGCGACGGACAAACAGACGGCAGATTTCTTCATCGATTTGGTTGATGTCGTTGCGAAGCTCGTTAATATCCATAGTAACCTCGAAATAAGGAATATCCGCCCAACAAGTAGAGTCGGGCTTGATTATGCTTCCAAAAGCATATCCAGCAGTACTGCCGCAGTGACCGCTTCCACTACGGGAACGGCACGGGGAAGAATGCAGGGATCGTGTCTGCCTTGAATGGTCAGCGTAGTGTTGGTACCTTGGGACAGGGAGACGGTTTTTTGCTCACGGAAGATGGAGGGGGTGGGCTTTACGGCAACTCGCAGGAGCAGGGGCATACCGTTGGTGATGCCGCCTAAAATTCCTCCGGCGTGATTGGTGCGTGTCTTTACCTGACCGTCGTCCATGGTATAGGGATCATTGTTTTCGGAGCCACGAAGGGTAGCCACGCCGAATCCGTCGCCGAATTCCACGCCTTTGACGGCGGGAATGCCGAACAGTGCGTAGGCAAGACGATTTTCAACCCCATCGAACATGGGGGAGCCGATGCCGGCAGGCAAACCGATGGCGGCGCATTCAATGATACCGCCGATGCTGTCTCCGTCCATGCGACACTTCTCAATCAGAGCGCGCATAGCCTCCCCTGCTTGGGCGGAGAGGGTGGGGAAGCCCCCCGAGGTGGCCAAAAGAAGGTCGGGGGAGTCAAGGAGAGGGGAGTAAGGGGTGTCTTTTACCTCACCGATGGAGTAAATGTGTGCTCCCACGGTAATTCCCTTGCGGGCTAAGATCTGCTTGCAGATTCCGCCTGCGATGCAAAGGGGCGCGGTGAGCCGTCCCGAAAAGTGACCGCCACCACGGACGTCCTGATATCCGTGGTATCGCACCTGGGCTGTATAATCGGCATGACCGGGGCGAGGGGTGTCTTTGAGGGAGGCGTAATCGGCGGAGCGAGTGTTGGTGTTGCGGATGATGGCGCACAAAGGGGCTCCGCAGGTGATGAGATTGCCGTCCTGCTCTAACACGCCCGATAAAAATTCGGGGATGTCGGCTTCTTTGCGGGGAGTGCTGTAGGCTCCTTGACCGGGAGCGCGGCGAGCCATAAATGCTTGCAATTCCCCGAGATCGATGACCTCGCCTGCAGGCAAGCCCTCAATAGTCACGCCGATGGCATCCGAATGGGATTGTCCGAACACGGTGATTTTAATTGTTTGACCAAAGGTAGATGCCATAATCGTTCTCCTTGGAATGAATTTGTGAGAAAAAGGTCAAACCTCTTGGGCAAGACCGTTCAAAAGTCGGAATTGTTGGTAAAAATCGGGGTAGGATTTGTTCACCGCTTGGGCGTCTTCGATGATCAGAGCATCGTTTGCCTCGTCGGGGGAGGCGTAGGCGGCGCCGATGGATGCCGCCATGGCGATGCGATGATCGTTGTAGGAGGAGAGGAGAGGTGCGGAGATGGTAGGACGAGAGAATCCCGAAGCACCGATGATGGTGAGGGTGTCCTCGTCGGCAAAAGCGATGACGCCCAGTGCGCCGAGCAAAAACAAAGTGGTTTCCACCCGATCGCTTTCCTTGATGCGCAGACGGGCGATGTTGCGGATGGTGGTTTCCCCTTCCGCATAGGCGGCGACTACTGAGAGGATAGGTACCAAATCGGGAATGTGGGCGGCATCGATCTCGATGCCGTGCAGGGGCGCAGGAAAAACGGTGTAGGTATCGTTGAGGTGTTCGATGTTCGCGCCGAATTGGCGGAGCAGATCAACGATTGCCATATCCCCTTGAAGAGAATCTCCAGATAGTCCCGTAATCGTGAGGGAATCGGTAGATAATACCCCGGATGCGAACCAGAAGGCGGCGTTGGACCAATCTCCTTCCACGGTAAGGGCATCGGGGGAGTGATAGTGCTCGCTTCCGCTGAATCGCCAGCCCCTTGAGGTGACCTCGGGGGTAATGCCAAACTTGTGCAATGCCGAAAGGGTCAGATCAATGTAGTTTGCGCTTTCCAGCTTGCCCGTGACCACGATTTCGGCAGGCTCATTCAACAATGGGAGAGCAAAGAGCAATCCGCTGATGAATTGGGAGGAAACGCCTCCGTCGATGACGAATTTGCCTCCCGCCAAACCAGTATCGGCGGCATGAATCTCTAAAGGGAGTTTGCCGTTTGCGCTCATCATCGCACCGTGGGCGGTCAATTCCTCATATAGAGGGGACAAAGGACGACTGGGAAGTCTGCCCTGACCAATCAGCTGGGCATCCAGTCCCAACGCACAGACCACGGGCAGTAAAAAGCGCAGAGTGGACCCACTTTCGCCGCAATCCAAAGTAGCGGGGGAGGGGATTTTGTGATCGGGGGAGATGGGGATGACGTGAATCAGATCGTCTTCCCACCAAATTTTCGCACCCATGGCGCAGAGGCATCGGATGGTCGCCTCGATGTCGGCGTTGGTGCCTGTGCATCGGATGGTGCAGGGGCGATCGCCCAGTGCGGAGCAGATGAGCAGGCGGTGGGCAACCGATTTGGATACGGGTGCTTGGACACACCCGCTGAGCGGATGGGGAGTAATTTTAATTTGCATGATTTGTTATTGGAAACTTTTTTGAAAAAGTTTTCAAGCCTTCCAAAAACTTTAATTCAGTAGGGTTACGAAGAATAATCAAATAATCTTTTCCAGAAGCGGGAGAAGCTCCTCGCAGGGGAGCTTGTAGAGGATGCACTCACCGATCGATCGGGGGAGGATCAGGGTGATGGTCCCGCCGGTTCGCTTTTTGTCGGACAGTGCGGAGCGGTAGAGGGCATCGGCGGAATAGGGGCAGGATAGGTCAAAACCGTAATCCTTCAAAATTGCTTCGATGGCATCTGCATCGGATGAGGGACAAAGATCCAGCAAAACGGCGATTTTGGCCGCCAAAAGCATTCCTTTTGCCACCGCAGAGCCGTGAGAGATAGTAAATTCCGATTCTTTCTCAATGCCGTGACCAAGGGTATGACCGAAGTTCAGAAGTCCGCGCAGACCGCGGTCGAATTCG
>JAZRIH010000074.1:0-6020 GCA_045645175.1 Eubacteriales bacterium
AGAAGCAAACGTAGCGGTATCCCTTGCCAACTTCGGTCTGCATAGCACATACGTCACCAAACTGCCGAAACACGCCATCGGTCAGGCGGCGGTTGATTCGCTCCGTTATTTTGGCGTAGACACCGATGAAATTGTTCGGGGCGGTGACAGAATCGGCATCTATTTCCTTGAAAAGGGCGCTTCTCAGCGCGGCTCGGTTTGCATTTATGACCGTGCTCACTCGGCAATCGCAGAATCCAAGCCCTCCGATTTCGATTGGGACAGCATTTTCGATGGTGCTGATTGGTTCCATTTTACCGGCATCACCCCCGCTCTGGGCGGCGATTTGGTGGAAATCTGCCTGGATGCCTGCAAAGCGGCAAAGGCGAGAGGTGTGAAAATCTCTTGCGACCTCAACTACCGTGGTAAGCTTTGGACTCGTGCAGAAGCAAGAGAAGCGATGACCAAGCTCTGCGAATATGTAGACGTTTGCATCTCCAACGAAGAGGATGCAAAGGATGTATTTGGTATTGAAGCCGAAAATACCGATATTTACAGCGGTAAATTGAATCACGAGGGCTACAAATCGGTTGCAAAACAGCTTGCTGATCGATTCGGTTTCGAAAAGGTGGCGATTACTCTTCGTTCTTCCATTTCCGCTAATGACAATGATTGGGCAGGTATGCTCTATGACGGCGAGGACTATTATTTCTCCAAGTCTTATCATCTGCACATTGTTGACCGTGTAGGCGGCGGCGACTCCTTTGGCGCAGGATTGATCTATTCCTTCCTTACGGGAAAGGATTCCCAATCTGCCATCAACTTTGCAGTAGCGGCTTCTGCCCTCAAGCACTCCATCGAGGGCGACTTTAACCGTGTCTGCGTTGCAGAAGTGGAAAAACTCTGCGGCGGCGATGGCTCAGGCAGAGTTCAGAGATAAATTCAGCTATTATACAAACACATACGGCGGTGGAACATTCCACCGCCGTTATTTGATTGGATTTGTTTATTTAATTGGTGCAGAATCCGTGCTATACTCGTACAGATGATAAAGCTTTCTGGCAGTTTTCCCTGCATAGAGTTTTTGGAAAATAGTTTTTTCCATTCCGCTCAGCTGATCAATGTAGGACTGCGGAGTCATAGTATGCTCCCGAACGAATCGAAGTTTCGTGTTCTCTACAGTTTTGGGATCGTCCATGCCATAAACTTGGCTCACCCCTACTTCATTGATCGGATTCTTGTATTTGGACATCTTAGCCGCAAAATTGGAATAGAAATCTGCCAGAAGAGTGATCGATTCAAAGTGTGCAGTAAGTTTTGCAAGAACCGATTGCAATTCGCTTTGCTCTACATACATACTCACGCCTTCCATGACCACAATGGCACATTTCGTTTCGGCAATCTGTGACAGCCAATTGTCCTCCCGCAGATCAGATGCAAGCATCCGATAGGATTCGGACTCGGTATAGTACCGACCTCTCTCGACAATCACCTGGGGGAAATCCAGATCGTACCATTGGTGCCCTTCATGCTCTACGCGTAAAACACGACTATCCATACCACATCCGATATGGAGAACAATGGCATCAGGAAATTTAATCAGTTGATCGCTCAGCCAAGCATCGAACACCGCAGAACGAATTCCCATGTAGTAAGCAAGCCATTTGGAGCTTGCTTTTCCTTTTAAGGGAAACTGTTCTCTTTCCCAAATCTCTTCTGCTTTAGGGTCTGAGAGAAACAAGCCATTTTTGCTGACGTAAGCTTTGCCGTAGAGGGGAATATACAGGGTTTTATTTACGCTGTTCATCCGATTTTACTCCACGTAGCTGACCAGTTCATCCATCTCCTTACGCTTCTTAGAGCGAAGAGGATCTCCCTCTTTCGCATAGCCAAGGGTGATGACCAATCGGACTGCACCGTCCAGATTGCAGATTTTGCGGATCTCTTCATCATCCAGCCAACCGAGAATGCAGGTTCCCAGCCCTTGCGCCGTTGCTTCGGCGGTGATGTAGGCAGAAAGAATGCCCAGATCCATGGAACGATAGTCATTTCCCTTCACTCGCGCACCCAAAGCGGCGGTGGCAACATAGGGCTTTTCGGAAAGCACCAATAAGATGGGCGCATCTACGGCAAATTTGTTCATTCCCATGCCTTGGGTGGCTTTGGCAACCTTTTGTGCCGCTTCCCCTGTGCAAACGGTGATATGATAGGGCTGTCCGTTGCAGGCAGAGGGAGAAAGGCGTGCGGTTTCCAGAATTCTATTGAGTTTTTCCTGCTCTACTGCACGATCAGGATCGTATTTTCTGCAGGATTGTCTTGTCATTGCGATTTCGGTAAAATTCATGATTATTCCTCCATGTATTATGTGTCCTTAATAGTTCAGTACGCCGCTTTCAATGTATAGGTATTCTCCCAATGTCCGAGAATTTCAACCGTTGAAAAGCCGGCTTCCGTCAGTGCTTCGATTTCGTGATCAACCGTCAAGGGCGTATCAAAATGATAAAACTCATTATCGGCGATTCCCTGCTCATTTTTTAGCTTCAAAAGCGTTGCATAAAGATTGCGCTCGTCTTCCTCGTCATAGGCAAAGTAATCGGTCAGGATAAAATAGCCGTTTTCTTTCAATGCATCGTGAAGTTTAGCATACAGCGGGATCTTCTCAGCTTTGGTAAAATGATGAAGCGATTCCACCGAAACGGCGGCATCATATTCAGCGATCCCCAAAGGAATGGCAAAATAGGAGCCTTGGATCAGTTGGATTACCTTATTCGGAAACTTTTCTCTCAGCGCATTCAGCATTTTTTCGGAAAGATCGATTCCCGTCACACGGGCAGATGGGTTTACGTCAAAATAATACTCCAACTCAAGTCCCGTACCGCATCCCAAATCCAGTATACGGCAATTGGGATTCTTGGGTAAGCAATCGGCGGTAAAAGGATAAAACACCGCTGCAAATGCGATATTGGTAAGCATATGTTCGTCATAGCCATCTAATCTGTTTTCGAAAAATTCGCTCATTTTTTCCAGCATGATCTATCCTCATTTATTGTATCGAACTTCTTTTATTTTACCATATTGATCTCCAAAATGCAAGCATTTTTCGTCTTGACAAAAAGGATTTTGTGGTATATAATGTAGATAATTACAAATTTGCAACCTGTTTTTGTGAATTATGACAACATCACTTTAATTTATCAGAAAGGAACATCTCTATGAAAACGCTCCCACGGGCAATCGCCTTGCTTTTGCTGTCAGCGATGACCCTCTCTCCGTTAACTGCCTGCAAAACTGTGCCCCCATCAGTTTCTCCCGGCAGTATGACCACGCCCACCGACAAGGAAAACAAGCCTGAAAACACCTGCCAGCACACTCCCAGCGCAGGCGGTACCTACTGCACCACCTGCAACGAAATCCTTAAAGACGATCTAAAGAAGTATAAGAATATGATCTATTTTTCTTGTGACAACGAAATGCTCACCAAGGCGTATCAGATTGCGATCGCCGATTGCGTTTCCAATGTAAAGCTATTTCAGGGCGGTCTGCTCAACACGAAAAAGGCTGTTATCATTGCAGGTGCCGATTATGATACTCCGTGGACTCGTGACGGTTCCATCAATGTATGGAATGCATTCGCGCTGATGAATCGAGAGGTATCCAAAAACACCCTTGAGTCCCTCCTCAAGCGCAGCGGACGCAATTATCTCATTGACGGTCAGTACTGGGATGCCATTATCTGGTCTTTGGGTGCTTATCAATATGTGCTGGTCAGCGGCGATACCGAATTCTTGAAGGTTGCGCAAAATGCCATTGAAACTACTATGGCAAAGTTTGAACTGGAAGAATACGATGCTGCCGATGGCTTATTCCGAGGCGGTGCCGTATATGCAGACGGTATTGCGGCTTATCCCGATCAGTATGCCAACGGTCCCAACTCGGGCATTGAAGGATGGCTAGAAAATCCCGCAAACAATGACAAAAAGGCAGACAAGGGTCGTGGTCTTCCCATGAAGGCGCTGTCTACTAACTGCACCTATTATCAGTCTTACGTAATCCTCGCCAAGATGAACGAAATGCTGGGCAAGGATTCGACAACAGTTCTTGCCAAAGCAGAACGCTTGAAGGACGCCATCAACAAGGCATTCTGGAACGAAGAAAAAGGTACATACGATTATCTCGCCTATGAGTGCGATTATCAGGAAGCCATCGGCATTGCATTCGCTCTGCTCTTTGGGGTTGCAGACGAGCGTCAGAGCGCATTGGTTTTGGAAAACACTCATGTAACCGAACAAGGCATTGCATGTGTATGGCCTTCCTTCGATCGCTATCTGGAACGGGATGGCTACGGCAGACACGCCGGCACGATCTGGCCTCATGCTCAAGGATTCTGGGCGCGCGCCGCATTTGAAAAGGGTTATGTGCAGGGCTTTGAGTTCGAGCTTTACTCCCTCGCGGAAAAGGCTGTTCGGGAAGGACAGTTCTATGAAATCTATCACCCCGACACCGGCGCAGTTTACGGCGGTTTGCAGGGATTCGGTAAGAACGATATTTCCGAATGGGGCTCTTGTGCACATCAGACTTGGAGCGCGACCGCTTATCTTTCCTGTATCTACTATGAAATGCTGGGCGCCGATATTCAGGCAGATTCTGTAACCTTTACTCCCTATCTTCCTGTAGGTGTGAACGAAGCCGCTATCAGCGGTATGAAGATCGGTAAAACCACCTATGACATCGTGATTGTCCGTGGCGGCGATCACCCGAATACTGTAACCTTTGACACCTCTGCAGGTGGAACGGTTCAAGTATTCTTGTCTGTTCAGTAAGGGGGAATTTACATGAAAAAGGTACTATCCATTATGCTTTGTACAAGTATGTTATTCTCAATTTGCGGAAGTCTTCCCTCCTTTCATGCATCGGAAGGATCTGTTGGAACTCCCATTTCCACGGTAGAAGAATTTGTTTCCATGGAAGTTGATGGCGAATATTATCTTGCCAACGATATTGATTTTTCCGGAACAACCTATTCCAAAAATGTTTACAGCAAAGCATTTAAGGGCGTGTTGGACGGCAACGGACACTCACTTTTAAACATTACCGTCCAAGGCCAAAACTCCGATGTTGGTATTTTCGCAAATCAATTCAGCGGTAAGCTGATGAATCTCGGCATCGGTACGGAAGACAGTCCCGCATCTATCAGTTCTGTTGGCAGCGGACACAGCGTTGCCGCCATCGCAGGAACAGTCAAGAGCGGAGCAACCTTCGAAAACATTACTATTTACGCCAATGTAAAAGGCGATGGCAAGACTGCCGCATTCACCTCATATATGCCCAGCGGTACTCTTACCATCAACAAATGTAAGGTATACGGCTCGATAGCGGGCAATCCTGCCGCAGGATTTGTAACGATGTCCCCTGACGGAAGTTCTGATATCACCATTACCAACTGCGAAAATCATGCGTCGGTTACTGCAAAGAACCTCAGCGCAGGCGGCATCTACACCACTCATGCCGATGTGGGCAGCTCCCGTAAATGCAATCTTACCGTTACCGGTTGCGTCAATTACGGTGCCATCTCGGCAACCGACTGGCGTGTAGGCGGTATTGTGGGTGAGTTCAACGAATTGAAGGCATCTACCTTGAACATCTCCTACTGTTACAACATCGGACCTGTCACCATGACGGGCGGCGGTGGTTTTGCTGGCGGTATCGTAGGCGGTATGTGCTTCGATGCTCCTACCGGTGCACGCACGGTTTCCAATGTGTATAATGTTGGTTTGGTTCGCAATACCGCTAACAACACCCGTGCGTTCTCCATCGCTTTTGCTCATTCCAAGAGTGATAATGTTACGGTGACCAATGCCGCTTATCTGGAAGGCAATCCCACCGAAAATACCGCTAACACCCATGTAGAGGCAGTTTCCGATATTGCTTCCCTGCTGAATACCGTAACAGCTTATCCTTCCGGCGGAAAGGGCTTGTCCTTCGTAGCGGATACCGGCAATCTCAATGACGGCTATCCTATGCTGGCATGGCAGATCAACGTA
>JAZRIH010000075.1:0-1964 GCA_045645175.1 Eubacteriales bacterium
GATTGCTTCCTGACACACCGCAGCTCGGTTCATAATGCCGACGTGGTTGCAGCAGTCAGGGAAGCTGACGTTCTCGTTATCGCATCGGTTGAAAGAAACGAGTATAATATCGTTAGCACAGCACAGGCGCTGATCTCCATCCTTGCGCAGTAATGCGATATCTAATCCGAACTTTTAGAAAGGAGCTCTGATATGTCGGATAAAAAAACCGAAGACATGAAATCCCCCGACACTGTAGAAGTAGTTAAGGACACCAAGGTTGAAGCAAAACCGAACGTGCAGGGCACAGATATTGAATTTCCACACATCAAGCGCGGCTTTGCCATCACCGTGATCTCGGTGTTTATGGCTCTCTTGATCCTGCCTACCATTGTTTGGGGCGCACTGATGATTGTAAACACGGCCAATCCCGCCGTGATGGAAACGATCAATTTTGACACGGGCGAAAACCGCGCCTTTGCAAAATTCCCCGACAGCTTTGATCCTCAAACCTTTACAAGCGAGGTCGAATCCTGGTATAACGACCATCTGCCTTTCCGCTCCGTCCTTTATAAGACACAGGAAACGATGGCGAATAAATTGGAAGAGCCCTACACGTCCACGATCCGTCCCGCTCTCACAACACTTTTCCACGGAAACGACGGCTCGCAGGGAAATGATCCTTCCGACGATGTGATCATCAATCCCTTCGACACCGAAACTACAGACACAAGCGAAACCGAAACCGCCCCCGATTTTGTGATCGAAGACGACGACAACTCTAACTGTGCGCATAATTACAGCACCGAAAGTGTTGTAGTTCTTGAACCCACCTGCACGGATTGGGGTATCATCGGATACACTTGTACAAAGTGCGAATACGTGGGCAAAAAGGAATACACCCAAAAGCTTGCTCACGATTACGTCTCTAACGTAACCGAGCTTCCCACCTGCGGAACGAATTACGAGGAGACGCTGACTTGCAACACTTGCGGAGACGCAAAAACACAGATTTCTGTGAAAACACACGTCTTCGGCAAGAGATTGGCTGTTGAAAAGCCCTCGTATACCGATTACGGCTACACGCTGAACAGATGTCGTGATTGCGGCGGCTCTTACAGAACCGACCTTTCCAACAAGCTGACAAGCAACGAATATTTCCCGCCTACCTATCACTCCGGCACAGCACTTGAAGGAAGAAGCCAGTGGCTCTTCTACCGCGGAGATAACAGTGAAGCGTATTACATGGCAACCAATCTTGCAGATGATGCCGTGCTTGAACAATACGCAACCATTCTTCAGCAATTGAATGATATTTGTAAGGAAAAAGGCATTCAGCTCCAGATCTGCGTTTGGCCCAACAAGGAACAGGTATATTCCGAATATATGCCTACAATGAATATTGTTTCCGAATACAAGCGCGTTGAGAGAATCGTTGATTACGTTGCGGAAAATACTGACGTTAAAATGATCTACCCCATCAACGAGCTGCTTGCTGCAAAGCCCTATTGGGAGCTGTATTGGCCTCTTGATACCCACTGGAACAATGCCGGTGCGTTCATTGGCTATCAGGCAATGATGAAGAGCCTCGGTCTTGAGACCTCCAGCCTCATCAACCTGCCTGTAAAGGAGATCCGTCCTTCAAGCTCAGACTATGGCAAGTACGTATATGACGGTAACAGTAGCCTCTTGTACGGCGTCAAGGGCGACTTGACAGGTCTCGCGGGCGTCAGCTCCAAAAACTACCCCGAGCAGAAGAACTATGTGATCACTTATCGCCCTGAGGTTAAGGTTTTGGCACAAAAGGGAAACAACGGTGCCGGTGATACAAGACAAACCAAGGCAAGCAATGCTCCCAACGATCTGAACTTCGTTATGCTTGCAGACTCTTACAGAGTTATGCAGCTCACCTATCTCGAAAGAGACTTTTCGGATTGTTTCTTGGCACACAGAAACTCGGTCAACAGTTCCGACGTGATTGCGGC
>JAZRIH010000076.1:0-6647 GCA_045645175.1 Eubacteriales bacterium
GTGACATCCTCTCCGACGAGGCATCTCAGATCACCGGTTCCATCGGTCTGCTCCCCTCCGCATCCATCGGCGACTCCACCCGCGGTCTGTACGAGCCCATCCACGGCTCCGCCCCCGACATCGCAGGCACCGGCAAGGCGAACCCCATCGCCACCATCCTCTCCGCCGCAATGATGCTCCGCTACGCATTTGCTCTGGAAACCGAGGCACGTGCCATTGAAGCCGCAGTCGACGCGGTACTGGTAGCCGGATACCGCACCGCAGACATTCTGGGCGCATCCGATGCTACTCCTCTCTCCTGCACCGAGATGACCGACAAGATCATCGAAGCGATTGGTTGAGGAATATCATATAATATGGAGACCGAACTTCCTAAACGAAAAAGAAATCGATTAGCAAATTACGATTACAGTTCCTGCGGAGCATATTTTATCACAATATGCACGTTTGAAAGACGTAATTTCTTTTGGAACACCGTAGGGGCGACCATTGGTCGCCCGTCCGATGTTGTATTATCTCCCCAGGGTATCATTGCAAATGAAGCAATTCAACAAATCCCTATTACCTATCCCTCTTTGGTAATAGAGCATTTTGTAATCATGCCCGACCATATTCATTTGTTATTACGGGTTCGCTCCGACGAATACGGGCGACCATTGGTCGCCCCTACAATGTCTCGAGTAGTTCAACAAATGAAAGGATATATTACCAAACGCATAGGAACCTCCATTTGGCAAAAATCATTTCACGATCATGTCATTCGTAATAAACAAGATTACGAAGAACATATTCAATACATTTACGAAAATCCCATGCACTATGATCAAGACAAAATCCCCTGACATTTTCAGTCAGGGGATTCTCTCTTTATTTAATCCTAATTAAACTCACTTCAAGAAAATCTCCACTACAGGGATTTCCACATTGGGCTTGGTTACCGGCATGGAGATGATGAGGAGATCGCTCTTGTTACTGCGTCCCTCACTGAAATGGGGCACCTCGCCCTCGGTGTAGCGCAGCTCGCTGGCATCGTGCAAGAATTGCACGTACTCTACCTTGCCTGCCAATCCGGGGAGCTCCAGATAAGCGAAGGGATAGGAGATCAGATGCACATACAGACGTTTGCCGTCGGCAGAGCGGGTATAGCGGCATCCGTTGGGAGGGGTGAACTCCTCCTCGATGTCGCATCCGTAAATGGAGCGGCTGTTATACTTCATCCAGTCGGCATAGGCATCCAATGCCGCTTCCGCACGATGGTCAAAATATCCCCGCGCGGTGGGACCTACGTTCATCAGCAGATTGCCGCCCAACGATACCGTCTGAATCAGCATCTCAATGAGCATACGGGGAGATTTCCAGCTTGCCTCGTCCCGATGGTAGCCCCACGAACCCGAGAAGGTCTGGCATGCCTCCCAAACCACACGCTCGCCGGTAGTGGGATGGCGGAGAGGTTCGGTAGGCTGATATTGCTCGGGCGTCCACAGATCCATCTCCAGTCCCGAGCGATTGTTGATCATAATACCCGGTTGGAGAGAACGGGCAAGATCGGTCAACTCCTTGGCTTCCCAATCCTCTGCGCCCTTGCCTACCAGCCAAGGACGGTTGCGATCAACGCCCGGATAGGAAAAGTCCAGCCACAACAGGTGGATCTCGCCGTAATTGGTGAGGAGCTCGCGTACCTGATCCCGCATATATTGAGCATATTTTTTCATATCCCTGCCCTTGTTCTGCTCGGGCACATCGGGATCGTCCCGTCTGGGATGGCAGGTGTCGATGGGGAAATCGGGGTGGTGCCAGTCGAGAAGTGAGTAGTAAAAGCCGACCTTCAAACCCTCTGCACGGAAGGCTTCTACAAATTCCTTCACCAAATCCCGACCCGCGGGAGTGTTGGTGGATTTATAATCGGTATAGGCGCTGTCGAACAGACAAAATCCCTCGTGATGCTTGGTGGTCAGCACCGCATAGCGCATGCCCGCCGCCTTCGCCTTCTTCGCCCACTCACGGGGATTATACAAATCGGGATCGAAATATTTGAGATAGCGGTCGTATTGCTCGTCACGGGTGCGCTCGTGATTCTTCACCCATTCGTGACGGGCAGGCAGAGCATACAGACCCCAATGAATGAACATTCCAAACCGATCCTGTACAAACCATTCTGTATTTCCCGGTGTTTTGTGCAACTTGCTCATAACAAACCTCCGAACATGGATAAAATATATTAATATTATGCATTTTTTATCTTAATTTTATCTTAAACAAAACACCAAATAAAGAGTCTCCAAAAGGTTCGTCCTTTTTAACAATTCGCTCGATTTGAATTTGTGCAACTTACCAATGCACATTTTTCGCAAATAGACTTGACTAAATAGACAAACTATGCTATAATATTGGCAACACCAGACGGTGTACATATTATTTATTTCACAAGGAGATGTTTCCCATGAAGAAATTCCTCAGCGTTCTTCTGCTGGCAGCTATGGTTCTGACTGTAGCAAGCTGCGGCGGCGAAGAACCCACCACCACCACCACTGCTGCAACCACCACCGTTAACAACGGCCCCGTTCAGACTATGGCTCCCATCATCACTGATGACCCCAGCGTAACCGAGCCCGAGGCTGAAACCCCCTACCTGTACGACAACCCCGACACCACCAAGGATCTGAACACTCTGCTGACTGGTCTGACCAATCAGAACGAGAAGATCGACATGACCTACACTCCCGACGACGCAGCAAACACCTCTCTGCTGACCATCGGCTTCTCCACTTGGAACACTGAAAAGGAAAACATTCCTCAGATGTTCGACGGCGTTAGAACCCAGGAAGAATGGGATGCAGCTGGCCAGGGTAAGATCGGCGGCGGCACTTCCGAAAACGCTTGCTACCTGTTCAACTTCACCGAAAAGGTATCCGTTAAGGCTTACGTTATCTGGTCCGGTAACGACAACTCCACCTACACCGACCGTAACCCCGTTGCTTGGCACCTGATGGCTACCAACGACGAGGCTGCTATGAAGGAAATGCGTGCTGAAGGCGCTTCTTACGACACCATCCTGGCTAACTCCGCATGGGTTGACCTGGACTACGTATGGGACGGCGGCATGGCAGCAATGGACTTCACTGCTAACGGCTACGACGTTGACGCTGACAAGGAAGGCGAATATCAGTACTTCTGCTGGGTTATCGAATACACCGGCGGCGGTTCCTTCCAGATCAACGAGCTGGAAATCTTCGGTTAATTTTTGACCTAACAAAAAAGCACACTTCGGTGTGCTTTTTTTGTTGCGCAAAAAGGGTGGTGATCCCTTCCCCGGGCAGATCGTATCATATATAGTACAACTGCCGATTTTTTACAAGTAATTCCACCTAAAAACTTGACAATCGCCCCAAAAAGGCGTACAATAGAAGCAGATTATCCTCGGAGGTACCCAATGACCGAAAAGCTATACTATCAGGATCCCTATCTGTTCGACTTCACCGCCGTTGTTCTTTCCTGCGCACCCCAAGGCGACCAATGGCAGATCGAGCTGGATCAAACCGCATTTTTCCCCGAAGAGGGCGGTCAATATGCCGACACGGGCTATTTGAACGGCATCCGCGTGATTGACGTAAAAGAAAAAGGCGGCATCATTCTCCACACCGCCACCGCGCCCATCCAGGTGGGACAGGCGGTCATCGGCAAGGTGGATGCGCCCCAGCGTCTGCGAAAGATGCAGAATCACACCGGCGAGCACATCGTTTCGGGTCTGTTCCACTCCCTGTACGGGCTGACCAACGTGGGATTTCACTTAGGTCACGACGATGTGACCATCGATCTCAATGGCGAAGTGACCCGCGAGGATCTTTGCAAGGTGGAATATCTCGCCAACGAGGCGATTTGGAAGAATCTGCCCATTTGTGCGGAGTTCCCCTCCCCCGAGGTATTGGCGACTTTGGAATACCGCTCCAAATTGGATCTCACCGAAAATGTGCGGATCGTCACCGTCCCCGGCTACGATGTCTGCGCTTGCTGTGCCCCTCACGTTGCCACCACGGGACAGGTGGGACAGATCAAGCTCCTGGATTTTGCCCGTTACAAAGGCGGCGTGCGGATTCATATGCTCTGCGGGGTAGATGCCCTTGCCGACTATCACAAGCGTTATCTGGCGACTGCCGCCATTTCCGCCAAGCTGACCGCCCCTCAGGGTGAGGTTGTAGACGCGGTGGAGCGTCTGCACAATGAATTGCAGGAAAAGAAACAGCAGATCGCCAAGCTCCAGCTGTCCCTTGCGGAGGAACTGCTCCGCGCACTCCCCGAAGGCGATCGCCCTGCCCTTTTCTTCGAGGATCGCTTGGACATCCCTGCCCGTCGCGCGCTGGTGAACGGTGCCGCCGAAAAGCGCCCCCTCGCCGCCCTCTTTGCAGGGGACGACCAAAAGGGCTACACCTTCCTCATGGGCAGCAGCACCATTGATCTGCGCAAATTCGTCAAGGCTATGACTGCCGCTCTGGGCGGCAAAGGCGGCGGCTCCGCTACCATGGTGCAAGGCACTCTCACCGCCACCCGCCAAGAAATTGAGGAGTATTTGAAGAATTGAATATATGTGGGGCGCCGCCCCACACCCCGGCAAGAACCTTTTGAAAAAGGTTCTTGCAACTCCAAAACTTCTATATAGCCCGACAAATACTTGTCGGGCGGGAGCCACTTTCAAAAATTAATTACCTCGGCAACTTTTGCATAAAGTTGCCACAAAAAAGTTTTTAGGGAGGTTTGGAGGGGCTTTTTTCAAAAAGCTCCTCCAAGAAAAACAAAATGAACTACATCGCCAATTATCACACCCACACCTACCGTTGCGGCCACGCAAGAGGCGAAGACCGCAGATATGTGGAAGAAGCCATCGAAGCCGGTATCAAGATCCTCGGCTTCTCCGATCACGCACCCATGCCCTTCCCCTCCGGTCACCGCTCGGGTCACCGCGTACAGATGGATCAGGCAGAGGACTATTTCCGCTCCCTCTCCGATCTAAAAAAGGAGTATGCGAAGGATATCTCCATCCACATTGGCGTGGAAGCCGAGTTCTATCCCGACACCTTCGATTTGTTCTGGGATTATATCAAGCAATTCCCCTTGGAATACATGATCCTCGGTCAGCATTTCATCGGCAGAGAGGAGGATTTCCTCTACAGCGGATCGGCATCGCCCTCCGAAGAAAAGCTGATCAAGTTCACCAACAACATCATCGCCGCCATCGAAACCGGCAAATTCCTCTATATCGCCCATCCCGACATTCTCAACTACACCGGCGAATACGAGGCTTATCATCGCGAAATGACCCGTCTGTGCAAGGCGGCGAAAGCGGCAGGTATGCCTATGGAAATCAACCGTCTGGGATTTTTTGAAAATCGCATCTACCCCAGCGACCGCTTCTTCCAAATCGCCGCAGAGGTGGGCTGTGATGCCATCATCGGCTCCGATGCCCATTCCCCCAGAGTGTTCCGTGACACCGCATCCATCGAAGGATGCGCGGCACTGGCAGAGAAGCACGGACTCAATCTCCTCTCCACCCTTCCCATGCCCAAGGAGTTTACAAAGTCATGATCAGCTTCAGAAACGATTACAGCGAAGTAGCGCATCCTCGGATTTTGCAAAAACTGCTGGAGTGCGCCCACACCCAAAATGACGGCTACGGTCTGGACGTGCATTCCGTTGCCGCCGCCGATTCCATCTGCCGTCTCCTGGGCAAGGATCTGCCCATTCACTTCATCCCCGGCGGCACCCAGACCAATCTCTTGGTCATCGCCTCCTGCCTGCGCCCCTACGAGTGCGTCCTCACCGTGGACACGGGACATATCAACGTCCACGAAACCGGCGCCATCGAGGGAACCGGACACAAGGTGGTCACCTGCCCCCATGTAGACGGCAAGTTGACCCCCGAGGGGATCCTCTCCATGTTCAACGCCCACGAGAGCGAGCACATGGTAAAGCCGAAGATGGTCTATCTCTCCAACTCCACCGAGCTGGGCACCATTTACACCAAAGCCGAGCTGACTGCCATCCGCAAGGTCTGCGACGAGTTGGGTCTGCTCCTCTTTTTGGACGGCGCACGGTTGGGCTCTGCCCTCTGTGCCAAAGGAAACGACCTCACCCTTGCCGATCTGGCAGATTTGTGCGATGTCTTCTACATCGGCGGCACCAAAAACGGCGCCCTCTTCGGCGAGGCGCTGGTGATCGCCAATCCTGCGCTGAACACCGAATTCCGTTACATGATCAAGAATCGTGGTGCCATGCTGGCCAAGGGATTCGTGACGGGAATGCAGTTTGAGGTGCTGTTTGAGGAAGACGAGCCCCTTTACTTCGCCCTTGCCGATCACGCCAACCGTCAGGCGGAGAAGATCGCATCGGCACTGATCGCAAAAGGCTACGATTTCTACGCCACCCCCATGGGAAGCAATCAGCTCTTCCCCATCGTCAGCAAAGAAAAGATGGACGAGCTGGCGGAGAAATTCGCATTCAACATCGAAAAGCCCCTTGGCGACGGTCGCTTTGCCATCCGCTTTGTGACCTCCTGGGCAACCACCGACAAGATGGTGGATGAATTGATTTTGGAATTGTGATGTTTGTGGGGCTTTGCCCCACACCCCACCTGAAACCCTTTTGAAAAAGGGTTT
>JAZRIH010000077.1:0-13094 GCA_045645175.1 Eubacteriales bacterium
TCTCTTGATGAAACGGTCGTTGATCTTTGCTTTGAAGCGACCGTAGGTTTCCAGCTCGTCTTCACAAATTCCCAAGTCTTCGGCAATTTGAGTAATGGGCTTCATTTGCGCATTCTGCGCGATTTCGATATCAGAAGGAAAAGGCATTTTCGTAACCTCCAAAATGAGCGTATTTTTGAACATATATGGTTAGTATAACACAGTTTCAACAAATTTGCAAGTGTTTTTTCTTATTTCGCCAGAATTCTTATGGCATCAAACAGACTTTTCACGGGAATCAACTGGATCTCGGTGTGGAATTTTGTTTGCATCAGTTTATCGTAAGAACGGCGAGGGAGAATCACCGATTCAAATCCCAGTCGCTCGGCTTCACGGATGCGCAGCTCGGGAGTTGACACCGCTCTGCACTCGCCCGACAGACCCAGCTCGCCAAAGGCGATGAGGCTTCGATCCAAGGGGATATCCTTGAAGGAGGAGATGAGGGCAAGTGCTACTGCAAGGTCAGCGGCAGGCTCGTCCAAGGTGATGCCGCCGATGACATTGAGGTATGCATCCACCGCAGAGAGATGCAGTCCCAATCGCTTTTCCAACACCGCAAGGATCAGATACAGGCGGCTGTAATCGAAGCCGTTGGCAGTACGGCGAGGGGTTGCGAAGGCGGTGTCAGCAGTGAGTGCTTGAATCTCGGTAATCAGCGGACGGGTGCCTTCCATAATACACACGGCGCAGTTGCCCGATGCATCCTCGGGTCTGCCCGACAGGAGCAGTTCTGAAGGATTGGCAACCTCAGCAAGGCCCTTGTCGCTCATTTCAAATACACCGATCTCGTTGGTAGAGCCGTAACGGTTCTTCACCGCACGGATGATACGGAAGATCTGCTGGCGGTCGCCTTCGAAGGAGAGGACGGCATCCACCATGTGTTCCATGACCTTGGGACCTGCGATACTTCCCTCTTTATTCACGTGACCTACCAAAATCACCGATATGCCGCGGCTCTTGGCGATAGCGATCAGCCGCATGGTAGATTCCTTGATCTGGCTGACGCTTCCCGCGGAGGAGGCTACGCCATCGCAATACATGGTCTGCACCGAGTCCACGATGACAAAATCGGGGGAGATGGTTTCGATCTGAGGAATGATACGATCCATAGAGGTTTCGGTCAAGATGAACAGATTTTCACCCGTGATGCCCAATCGCTGGGCACGGTATTTCAGCTGTCCGCCCGATTCCTCGCCCGAAATGTAGAGCACCTTCCGACGGGCAGACAGGACATCACAAATCTGCATCAGTAAGGTAGATTTACCAATTCCCGGCTCACCGGCTAAAAGCACTACCGAGCCTTCCACGATACCGCCGCCAAGGACGCGGTCCAATTCCTCCATGCCGGTGGCGGAGCGAATATATTCGGGCAGCTCCAACTGCTTATAGGACACTGCCTTGGATTCGGTGACGGCAGAAACACGAGTTCGTCCCTTTCCTGCGGAAGTGCTGACAGGCTCACTCACCTGCTCTTCCAATGTGTTCCAGGAAGCACAGGACGGGCATTTACCCAGCCAACGTGCTGATTGATATCCACACTCAGAACAAATATATACCGATTTGCTTGCTTTCATTTCTGTCCTTCTTTCTGATGGAATCGCCGTCAGATGGGCGGCGCATTTTGGGTATCTGTTGTTTCGCTGTGATACGCCTCATATATGCCTGCGGCAAAAAGGGCGATCATCTTTTTTTGATAGGTTTCGTTTTGTAACAATGCCGACTCTTCCCGATTGGAAATGAATCCGCACTCGATGAGGATCGCGGGAATTTGTATTCTGTGTAAAATATAGATGGAGGATGTGGCAGATTTGATCTCGCGGTGATTATCGGCATCCAGTTTTTCCCGAATGTCGGTTTGTAGCCGCTCTGCCAAATGCTGTGATGCAGGATGATTGGGAGAGAAATAGATCTGCAGACCTTTGCAGGATTCTGCAGGAAATTTATTCATATGAATACTGACAAAGATGGCGTCCGGGTATCGGATAGAATAATCCAGCCGTGTCTTCAGATCTTGGGTTTTGTGGGAGAGGGCGACATCGGGACGATAGAGCAAGCGATCGTCCGCGCGGGTCAGGATCACCTGCCATCCCTCGAAGCGCAACAAATCACAAAGGCGCAAGGAAAGCTCAAGATTTAAATTCTTCTCCAGCACGCCGTCTATACCTACTGCCCCGGAATCTTCTCCACCGTGCCCCGGATCCAGCAGGATGATGGGACGAGGGAGTGCTCCTGCAAAAATCGCCTCCTCCTTATTGACATTGGGAAGACAATCTGCTACAATAGTTTGTGTGTAAGGGGCAAGGATATAACAAAGCAAGAGGAGCCCTGCAATCAGCAGAGCTGCCGCCACCAAAAGTATTCCCGACACGCCGATCCATCTTTTCATAAAAACCACCCATATTCGTATACTTTTTTCATGTATATGCGAATACAGGTGATTTCAGAAGTTATTTGTAACGTGCGGACGATTCCTTCTTGCTCTTCTTGGAAGAGGGCTTGAAGAAGCCGTTGCAATACTTTACGCCCAGCAGATAGGCGAAGGTGCAGACGAGGATTGCGGGAATGGGAATCAGCAGATCATAGAAGCCCACGTTTCTGAAGTAAACCGATCCAACACCGATGTACATACCCTGTCCAAATCGTGCCAGTGTATGACAAGCATTGAACAGACCTACCGCCCAATCGGGAGATACGACCTCCTGCATGCTTACGTCCATGAACAGAGAGGGACCCTTGATAGCGATCTTGCCGATAAGCTCCAACAGACCGAGGAGCAGGTTGGGAATATTGGCGATCAGAGAGATCATAAAGCCCTTCCAAGGAATGGGACGCATTCTGCCGCCTTCAATACGGATACCGTCCTTCTGTCCCAGCTCATAGCACATATAGTACAGCAGATAGAGGTAGAACAAGATCGACAGAATGCTCACACCTGCCAGCAAACCGTCATTCAATGCAGAACCTGCATCCGCACGATCGCCCCAGGTAGTCACCGAGAAAATCAACATCAGCGAGAACATAGTCATAACCAGCTGATTGATCATCATACGGACAGACTGATACATATTATCTTTCAAAAATTGTTTCATCATGGTATCGAACCTCATAAAAATCATTCTATCTCTATTGTACCGATAAATTGTGAACAAAGCAAGAAATATCCATTAACATTTTTTATATTCCTATTCAAAAATAAAATCAAAGGAGTCCTTCATGCGAGAGTATCCGCCTATATTCGCAGAATTTGCCAATTATAAACTTGCAGTACAAAACCGTAGTAAACTGACGGTCGAACAGTATCTTATTGATCTGGATCAGTTCTTTCGCTACCTGCTCTGCTCAAGACGCCATAATCATAAAAGCTTCCCCATGGAAGAATTCGAAGCTCAAACGCTGGATGCGGTGGATCTGGATCTGTGCTGCTCGGTAACCTCCCATGAGATTATTGCCTTCGCAGGCTGGGAGCACACAGAGCGTGCCAATCAGACCTCTGCACGCGCAAGAAAACTCTCCTCTATCCGTGGATTTTATAAGTATCTGACCTCTGTTCGCCACTATATGAAAACCAATCCTGCAGTAGACATCGAGGGGCCCCGTGTCAAACAGGCTCTTCCCAAGTTCCTGACTTTGGAAGAATCCATTACATTGTTGGAAACCATTCAAGGTGATACTGCCTCCAAAACGGTGAAACGGGATTATTGTATGATCACTCTGTTCCTCAACTGCGGAATGCGTCTGTCGGAATTGGTGGGCATTTCCCTGGGTGACATTGACCGCGATCTGCGCTCCATGCGCGTTATCGGTAAAGGTGAAAAGGAGCGCATGATCTATCTCAACGATGCTTGCAAGACTGCCATCCTCGATTGGCTGAAGGTACGGCAGACCATGGAGATCAAGGAAAAGAACGCCCTGTTTGTCAGCAGCCGCGGCACTCGCATCAGCAAGCAGATGGTACAAGCTGTTGTCTATAAATATCTGGACATGGCGGGGCTTGGCAATCGCAAGCTCTCTACCCATAAACTCCGTCATACTGCCGCTACCTTGATGTATCAGGAGGGCGGCGTAGATGTACGGGTACTAAAAGATATCCTCGGTCATGAGCAGCTGAATACGACTCAGATCTACACCCATGTCAGCAACGAGCAAATGGAATCTGCCATGATGAAAAACCCCTTATCTAAGAAAAAACGCTAATTTTTACAAAATATTCATAAATATTTTTGGCATTTTCGACAAACACTATTGACAATGCCCTGAAAATATGTTACAATTAATCATCGGCAGCTTTCCGTGTTTCTGTATCAAACGCGGCAAGCTGCTATTTTGCCCTACGGGGATTTTCCCCCAATCTATATAGAAAGCGAGGAATCCAAATGAGCAAAAAGTACAGACTGTCCACCGCTTTGGACGTGGATGACATTTTGATGGAGTGCACCGCCTATGCCATTCGCTTGGCAAATGAAAAATACGGCTTTAATCCTCCTCTGACCATTTACGAAAAAGACCGTTGGGGCAAGGTTGGCACACGGGCCGACGCTATTTACCCTTATTTCAGCGATCCCGATTTTTACCGCACCCAGCCGTTGTATGAAGGAGCAAAAGAATTTGTACGCAAGCTCTCCCAAATGACCGAGGTCTATATCTGCACCGCTGTTCCGCCCGAATTTATGGGCATCCGAGCCCAACGCATCAAAGAGGATTTCCCCGAAATCCCTGCCGACCACATTTATATGGGCGCAAGTAAGGACAAGATCCATACTGACATTCTTTTTGACGATGCTATGCACAACATCCTCAATTCGGGTGCGAAATACCCCATTCTCATGCGCCGCCCTTGGAATCAGGAGGCGACGGGAATGCTGGCGGTAAACAACTATGACGAGTTTTTAAAGGTCGTTGAAGTGATCGCCAACAGCTATTCGGTACAATCGGCCGAGGAAACGGCGAAAGATCCTCACATTGCTGTATTGGTTGGACCGTCGGGAAGCGGCAAATCCAAGATCGCAACACGCTTTCTGGCAAAGAACGATTCCTACGAAAAGCTGGGTTGCTTTACCACCAAGGATCCCACTGCAGTAGAGCCCAACGAATGGTACAACTACGTTTCTCTGGAAGAATTCCGTAATATGTGCGACAGCGGCGAGATGTTCCAATCCACCACCTATGCAGGTCACAGCTACGGCTCCCGCAAGGGCGATATTGAAGCCATTCTTGCCCAAGGTAAACGAGTACTCACCACCATGGATATCTGCGGTGCAATGGCGCTGAAAACCTACTTCCCTAACGTGATCTCCATTTATATCAAGCGAGATAAAAAGGCGCTGATGCGGAACATCCTTAAGAAAAACGCATCGGATGAAAACAAGATCAACCGTCTGTGCGCTATCGAATACGAACAGCAAAACGCAGAGCTATGCGATTATGTGATCGATTTCGGGTCCTACGACGATGCACACGCTCAGCTGTGCAGAATACTGGGCACTCGCCCATAATAAAATACCGCTCCGAGTTTGATTCTCGGAGCGGTTTCTCTTTCAATCCAAATACCCTCTATATTCTCGCTCCACACAGCGAAGCGGCAAAGCGATTTGTATTTGTAGCTAAAACTTCATTCTGCTTAATCGTGCTTCAGCTTAGCCATGCTGAATTGCAATTCATTGCGACTGTTGCAACAATTTACTTCGGCTTACTCCGCGAAATCAATGCCGCCCCTACCGCTAACACCAGAGATGCGGTGATGCCCGCGGCGGTGGCGGTGAGACCGCCCGTGAGGGCGCCGATAAGTCCCCTCTCCTCTACCGCCTTCTCCACACCTTTGGCAAGGGTATAGCCGAATCCCGTCAGCGGAACGGTTGCCCCTGCGCCTGCCAGCTTCACCAAGGGTTCATACAGCCCGACGGCGGTGAGGATCACGCCTGCCACCACGTAGGAAACGAGAATTCGGGCAGGAGTCAGCTTGGTTTTATCAATGAGGATCTGTGCAATCACGCACAATCCCCCTCCAATCAGAAATGCAAAGATCAATTCTTTCATACTATTCTCCCGTTGTGAGATGAATCAGATGCCCGATACCGCCGATGGACAGTCCCTGCTGTACGCTGGACGGGCTCATCAGCGCACCTGTTCCCATGAACAGCACATTGTGCAGTTTCCCTTCCTCCATCATGGGGAGGATATGGGTAGACAGCACCATTGCCGAGCATCCGCATCCCGATCCGCCTGCATGCATATCCTGCTTTTGGCGATCATAGATCAGCAGACCGCAATCGGTATAGCCCTCTCCCATGGTGTAGCCCAGCTCGCTCATGAGGTCGCAGACGATGCGGTGTCCTTCATAACCAAGATCGCCCGTAAAGATGGCGTCATAATCGGAGGGGCGGGTCTGGGTAGCTGTGAAATAACGATGGAGGGTGTCTACGGCTGCCGGCGCCATTGCCGCGCCCATGTTGTTGGCATCGGTGACACCACCGTCATTGATTCGACCGATACACACCGACTTCACCCTTGCAATTCCCTCTCCCCGACCGATGAAGAAGGCACCTGCGGCAGTGGCGGTATGCTGAGCCGTTGGCGGTTTCTGAGAGCCGTACTCCAAGGGAAAACGAAATTGCCGTTCCGCCGAGCAAAAGTGGGAGGAGGTGATCAGTCCTGCCCGCTCCATACCTCCGTCGCAAAGTAGCGATGCCAGCAAAATCCCCTCGGCACAAGTGGAGCAAGCACCGTACAGCCCCAAAAAGGGGAGCTCAAAGGATGTTAGCCCTTCGCTGGAGGAAGTGCATTGATTCATTAAATCGCCTGCCAGCAAAACCTGCGGTGTGCCCTCTTCCGCCTTCGCCATGGCAAGATTGCAGGCGATGCGCTGCATTTCCGCCTCGGCTTTTTCCCAACTGTCTTGGGAAAATCGGTCGTTCTCGTCGTGATAATCCAGCATTTTCCCCAGAGGTCCTTCGTATTCCGCTTTTCCGCCCACCGATGCGTGAGCATAAATGGATACAGAATTTTTTAGTGTGATCAGCATATTGGCTCCTATCTTAGGAATTTCATTAAAACTTTACACAATTTTCATATGCATATAATATCTACATGTCAAAATTATAATAGAATTATTTATATTGTTGTCCAAACGGAGGTGCGATATGAAACGTCTGCTTGCCATGATTCTGCTTGTGTCGGTAACAATTTCTCTCTTCGGATGCAGGGAGAATGCAGATCTCCATGAAGTTCGATTAGAATCGACGAATTATAACAACATTTACGAGCTGTACGGATCATTCTGTGCCGACAGCAATACTATTTTTTACAGTTCAGATGGGTTTTACAACCAGCGCGTATTCGTTCATCAAGGTCAAATCGATACCAAACTCTTCGAGGGCGCTGATTTTCCATCCGAATGGTTAAATGCCGAATTTTGGGCGAATGACCAATCGGTTTATTTCTGTACAGTATCCGACAATAGAGATGAACGATATATTTATCAATACGATTTAACCCAAAATACTTACACTAAGTTACTCACGGCTGAAAAGTTAGCCGATTGGATGGCTACCGGCGATCATATCGCTTATGAACTAAGCACCTCCGACGACTACGATCGCTACGATCTCTATGCCCATTCCATTGATGGGCAGGAATCCGCTTTCGTCTGTGAGGACGTTTGGAGTTTTGGCATCGTGAACGGTTCTCTTCGGTACTTGTGCGCTACGGATACGAGAGAGCTTGCCTATTTCGAATATGATTTTGATACCCAAGAGTCCAAGCTCCTGCTTAGCATCCACAACTCGAAACACACTCGTGATACCTGCTTCAACTATACCAATGATTATCTGATTGCCTTTGAACACTTTGAATCGGACGAGTTTACGGTCTATTCCATGGATGGCAGTTCCTCCGTCTATACCATGCCCCGTACGATTCAGCATTTCATTGCAGGTGATCAATACGCTTTTGCCGTGTGTTATAACACCCATGAAAACAGCACCGCCCTTATTAAGCATCCTGATAACGATATTTACAAAATCGATCTGTCTGATGGCGAATACGAAGCACTGGATTATTCCGCCAACTACGATACTCAGCTTTACGTGGTTTCTGACGATTTGATTTACATTTTACAAAATGGAATGAGTTTCATCGGACGTTCCTCTACACACGTTTATCTGTTTGATGTTTCAACGCATACCTTAACGAAGGTACTCAAGTACTAAATTTCAAGTGTCAACGACTGCTCCCGAGTTAGGGGAGCAGTCGTTTCTATATTGACAGTATGGAAGATTTATGATAAAATGATACCTGTAAATACTTGTCAATCAGATAAAGGAGCACCGCCATGAAAAAACTCACCTTCGGGACCCCCGAATCGCTGACCCCTGCCGTCTTTTGCAAGGGATTTTCCTACTGCGAATCGGATGTTACCTATCCTACCCATCAAATTCAATTTGAAACAACCTCCCACGGCTGTTTGCTCCGTCTGCCCATGGAAGAGGACGAGCATATCTACGGTCTTGGTCTACAACTGAAGGCATTCGATCTGCGGGGCAGAAAATTCACCCTGCGCCCCAATGCCGACCCTCTTGCGCCCACCGGCGATTCTCACGCCCCCGTTCCCTTTTTCGTGAGCACCAAGGGTTATGGCGTATACGTGGACACCGCCCGTTATGCGGAGTTCTATTTCGGCAACGCCATGCGTCTGCAGGCCCCCGTGGTAAATGAAGAAAAGCGCACCATTGCGGTAAGCACCGACGAGCTCTATCAAAAAACCATCGCCTGCCGCTCTACCATCGACATCCACATCCCCGTTGCAGAGGGCGTGGAGATTTACATCATGGAGGGGGACACCATCATCGATGTAGTGGCGCAGTACAATCTTCTCTCGGGCGGCGGCTGTGAGGTTCCCGAATGGGGACTTTCCCCCATTTACCGTTGCTATTCCCGTTACCATCAAGATCAGGTATTGGCAATGGCAAAAAGCTTTAAGGAAGATGAACTCCCCATTTCCATCATTGGCCTCGAACCCGGTTGGCAGACCCACGCTTATTCCTGCACTTATGTGTGGAATAACGATCTCTATCCCCGTCCGCAGGAACTCATCGATTCCCTGCGTGAGATGGGCTACCACGTCAATCTTTGGGAGCACGCATTTACCCATCCTACCTCGCCTATCTATCAGGAACTCTCCAAATACAGCGGAAATTATCAGGTTTGGGGCGGATGTGTCCCCGACTTTACCCTCCCCGAAGCCAAAGCAATTTTCGCCGAGCATCATAAGAAGATCGTGGGCATGGGCATTGATGGTTTCAAGTTGGACGAATGCGACAGCAGTGACTTCACCGGCGGTTGGTCCTTCCCCAATCATGCCCGATTCCCCGGAGGTTTGGACGGCGATCAATATCACAGTCTGTTCGGTACGCTGTATATGCAGACTATGATGGATGCATTAGAGGGTAAGCCTACGCTGTCCGAAGTGCGCAACGCAGGTGCGCTGGCTGCCTCCTATCCCTTCGTGCTGTACAGCGATCTGTATGATCACAAGGATTTCATCCGCGGATGCGCCACGGCAGGCTTCTCGGGTCTGCTCTGGACCCCCGAGGTGCGTGACTCCTCCAGCAAAACCAAGGAGGAACTGATCCGCCGTCTGCAGGCAAATGTCTTCTCGGTGCAATGTCTGATCAACGCATGGTACTGCGAGCAGAAGCCTTGGGAGCTGCTCGGATGCGCCGAAGAGGTGGAATACTGGCTAAACGTTCGGGAAGAGCTGATCCCCCGTTTGAAGGCGGCCTTTGACCGCTATCACGAAAGTGGCATTCCCCCCGTCCGCGCGCTGGTCAGCGATTACACCGATGATCCCGAAACCTATGGCATCGATAATCAGTATATGTTCTGCGACGATCTGCTGGTTGCCCCCATTCCTGTGGGCAGAGATCAGCGTCGGGTGTACATCCCCCGCGGCGAGTGGGTGGATTACTTCACCGGCGAGCCCATCTCTGCTGGTTGGCATGAGGTGGCGACTGAGGACATTCCCGTGTATCGGAAACTAAACGATGAGGAAAGAGAATTGGAGCTGTTAGACCAAAAGGCAAGCGAAACGGAGCATCCCATCGACTACCTCACGGAATTGACTAAAACGTACTTTACCGCAGGAAAAACAGAATCGGCGAGAAAGTGTTTGACAATCCTTTCCCGTCGCATTGTCAACAATGAAGATCATTTGGATATGAGCGAGCTCACAGAGAAATGGCAGACCTATTGTGAACTGTTAGTGGGCTTGACACCTGCCAATATTCAACCCAATACCACCGCGACTCTCTCCCCCTCGGAATGCACGCAACCCATCCAAGACATTCTCTCCCTGCCCGATGACGAGCTTCTCTCTGCCCTCTCGGAGCATCTGGGCGAGCTCAGTGGTAACGGCGATTCGCTGAACTGCCTGAACAAATGGGAGCGCACCGTCTACTATGCAGATGAACTCTGCATGGAGGTCAATTCGGGCGGCTTTGACAGCTATCTTTACTATCACGGAACGAATTTTGCCAAGGCTTACAGCGCATTGGAAACCATTTCCGCAAGTGGGGTGATGGAAATCCTTGATGCTGTACAAGGAAAATTTCCCAAGAAGCGCATCCCCAAAAGCGAGGAGCGTTTGCAAAGCATCATGGATAAGATGTCTGAAAAAGGCATCGATTTTGAAGACGAAGACGAGCGATTCTATGATATGGGAGTAAACGAATTGCTGGGTTGCTTAGCGGCTTATGTGAAAGAGAATGAAAAGCACTTCCGATAAGAAAATCGGCTGCATTCAGATCGACATTCTACTAAAAGTAGACGACATTTTTGCAAATAACACTTGACTGTAAATCTTGTTTATAGTGTATAGTATCCATAAGAGGTGATCATTATGAAAATCAAAGAATTAGAAGATCTGCTGTCTATCTCTCGATCCAATATTCGGTTTTACGAAAAGCAAGGTTTATTTACGCCCGATCGGCAGAACAACAATTACAGAGACTACACCGAGCAGGACGTACTGGCACTCAAGCGAATTATCGTTCTTCGAAAAATGGGCTTTACCGTTGAAGAGATCAAGTCTATTCAAAACAACGAATTGCCCTTTTTAGAGGCAATGTGCAATACAAAGAAGCGATTGGAAGACGAGATCGAGCAATTAAACGGATCGCTGAAGCTCCTTGGGCAGGTATCCAAAGAAAATTCTTCTTTTGATGAAATCGATATTGATAAGCATTGGAGCGCAATGCGGGAATCCGAAAAATTGGGAGAAAAATTTATCGATCTATGCTCCGACTATTTAAACTTCGAGCTCGCCGCATTTGATATCATGTGGAAATTTGTGTTTTTTCTCGATTTCAAAAGATATAGAACCAATTTCGGAATTTGGACAGCTTGTTTTATCTTGTTGGGTGCCTGTATTCTGCGCGGAATCGGAAAAGTTCTGATTCATAAGGAATCTTTTTGGTCTGGATTTCTGTATCCGTTTTTTATATTCACCATCGGATCGATCCTCTTGCTACCGTTATTTCTGATCAACAAAAAATCGCCCAGAATCGCATCCATCATCGCCGACATTCTTTTGGGATTGGGGTTGCTGTTTTTCGCAGTAATCATTATCTTGATCATCTGCGGAATTTTGGGCCTCTTTACATAACGAAAATGCTTGACCGCTCGGTCAAGCATTTTTCTCTAAAACAAACCCATCACCCAATACACCACCCCATAAATCACGCTTGCAAGCGTGCCGTAGAGGATCACGGGGCCTGCGATGATGAAGATCTTCGAGCCCAGGCCTAGCACCCAACCCTCGGCTTTGTTGTCGATGGCGGGGGCGACCACCGCATTGGCAAAACCGGAGATGGGGACCAATGTCCCCGCACCTCCAAATTTCGCCAGCTGATCGAACCAACCGATGGCGGTGACGATGGCGGTGAGTAGCACGATGGAAGAAGGCACCAATGCCTTCACCGTTTCTTCTCCGAGCCCGATGGTGGTATACAGATTTTTCAGCAGCTGTCCCACCAGACAAATACTGCCCCCCACGAAAAAGGCTTTGCAGCAGTCCTTCACAAGCGGCGATTTCTTTGCACTCTTTTCCACATAGGCAAGATAGGCGGCTTTTTGTACGCTCATATATACTTCCCTCTCTTTGTTTTTCCATAGTATAAGCGGGATTAGCCATGCTATACAAGCGTTTTTTATTGAAATATTTGGACAAAAAATCCCTCAACACATTAAGTGTTGAGGGATAACTGTTTTAGTGCTTTTTGATCAGACCGAAGAGCTTGCAGATTTCCATTACCACGAAAGGTACGAAGATCAGGCCCAGGCCGATGAGGTAGAGTTCAGCAGTCAGTGCAACCAGACCAAATGCCTTGCCTACGGGAGTGAAGAGCACCAGCGCAACCAGCAGAGTGGAGGTGAGTGCTGCAAGGTTCAGAGTACGGTTGGTGAAGATGCCGATCTTGAAGAGAGAATGCTCGGTACGCATGTTGTATGCCTGAACGATCTGGCAGAGAGCAAGTACCATGAATGCCATGGTCTGGCCTGCTTCCAGAGAACCGCCCATCTTCTCACCCAGCACGAAGCCGATGAGGGTCAGCGCTGCAAACATCATACCCTGCAGGACTACACGGATACCCAGACCGTTTGCAAAGATGCCTTCGTGCTTGGGCTTGGGCTTGCGGTCCATAACGTCCTTCTCAACTGCTTCCATACCCAGCGCAATTGCAGGCAGAGAGTCAGTTACCAAGTTGATCCACAGAAGCTGCATAGACAGCAGAGGAGTCTTGTGCCACAGAAGCATTGCGGCAAATACGGTGATAACCTCACCAATGTTGGTACCCAAAAGGAAGCCAACTACCTTCTTGATGTTTGCGTAAATACCGCGGCCTTCCTGTACAGCATCTACGATGGTAGCAAAGTTGTCGTCGGTCAGAGTCATGTCAGCCGCACCCTTTGCAACGTCGGTACCGGTGATACCCATTGCACAGCCGATGTCAGCCGCCTTCAGTGCAGGAGCATCGTTTACGCCGTCGCCGGTCATAGAAACG
>JAZRIH010000078.1:0-2382 GCA_045645175.1 Eubacteriales bacterium
GGCAGGTAACGATCTTGCTGTCTTCCTTCTGCAGGATGGCGTTCAGGATGCCGGATACATAGCGGTGAGAGGTACCGTGTGCGCCGTAACGACGGATCTGATACTTTTCAGCGATGTCGGCAGAGATGGGGTAGGTGTATGCGCACTCGGGCATGGTCTGATGGAATGCAGTGTCGAATACCAGAATCTGAGGAGTGTTGGGCATAACGTTGGTGCAGCCAGCAATACCCATGAGGTGGGGACCGGTGTGCAGGGGAGCGAAGTCAACACACTTCTTCAGAACTTCGATTACTTCATCGGTAACCAAAATGGATTCGGAGAAGTAAGGACCGCCATGGACTACGCGGTGACCGATTGCTTCGATCTCGCTCATATCCTTGATGCATCCGATTTCGGAATCGGTGAGCACGTCAACCAGAATCTTGGTTGCAACGCTGTGATTGGACATTTCAATTTCTTTGGACCACTTTTTGCCGTCTTGGGTTTTGTGGTCGATACGGGAGCCGGGAATACCGATACGGTCGCACAGACCTTTTGCTCTGACTGCGCCGGTTTCGGTATCAATGAGCTGATACTTCAGAGAAGAGCTGCCGGCATTAACTACTAATACATTCATAATAACCTCCGGGACTTGACAATCTGCCGGTCGTGTGGTATAATGCGTAAAAAGTGTTCATACGCTTCCCACGATCTTGCAGTTATTTTTTCACCCCTCATTATACACCATTTGTCCTGGAATTTCAAGGCATATTCCGAATTTTTTTGCTTTTTTTCAAAATTGTTTTTCCAATCTAATTGTCAAAGCACCATTGTTTCAGAAAGGAGACTGCTCATGAAGTCAATCGGTATTATTTGCGAATACAATCCCTTCCATAATGGGCATCGCATCCAACTGGATGCTGTGCGCGAGCGATTGGGTGAGGATGCTTGTATCATCTCATTGATGAGTGGTTCCTTTGTCCAAAGAGGCGGCCTTGCCGTGCTTTCCAAACATGATCGTGCAGAGATTGCCTTGCAGGAAGGCGCCGACCTTGTACTGGAATTGCCTTTTCCTTGGTGTATGTCGGGAGCTGATCGTTTTGCCGCAGGCGCTGTGGAGATTTTAGAAGGACTTGGATCTGTCGACTATTTGGCATTCGGCAGCGAAACAGCCGATATAGACACCCTTTCTCAAATTGCAAATGTAATCTCTACTCCTGAATTTGACCGTGTGATAGGCGAAGTGGCGAGTGCCTATCCCTCGCTGTCTTATGCAGCCCTGCGAGAGAAGGCGTACTTTGCCCTTACAGGGGAAGAGCTTCCTAAACTGAAAGCCAACGATCTGTTGGGCGTAGCATATTTATCTCATCTTCGCACCATTGAAACGCTTGTTCTGCACCGTCTTCCCGGATTTTCTGCAACGAAGGCACGAAAATCCATTTCCGAAGGGAATGACGAAACCTTGGCAACACAAGTCCCTGCAATGGCTTACGAGCGTTTGCAGACTTCGCCGAAGCCTATAGTAGAGCGGATTGAATCTGCATTGTTAACCCACCTTTTGATAACGCCCGCGGATGAACTTTCAAGCTATGCCGAGTGCAACCGTGAACTGGCGGGACGTATGAAGGATGCGGTTCAGAAGGCGAACTCCTTGCAGGATGTGATCGATCGGGTTACCTCCAAGCACTATACATCAGCGCGAGTCAGGCGGGCAATCTGGCACAGTTTTTTGCGTACGCCCACTGAAATGCCCATGGAATTGCCTCTGTATACTACAGTCTTGGCGGCAAACGAAAAGGGAAGAATGTTTCTTCGTGCGATTGCAAAAACAAGCAAAATTCCCGTCCTCACACGCTCCTCCAATGCATCGAATACTTCTGAAATTGCGGCACAATATGCATTTTCCGACACACGGGATCGGATCTACGATCGGCTTTGCGGTAAAGTTTGTGAAAAAAAACCTCCAATTATGAAATAATTTACAAATTCGACTTGATTTTCTGGAATAACAGTAGTATAATAAAGAGAATATAATTTTAGATGAATATAAGGAGGAACAGAAATGGCACAGACAACAGTTCAGGGCAAATACCTGCTTTATCAGAATCTGCCTTTGGTGAGAGAGAACAATCTCATTTGCTATGGCAGTACCGACGACAAGTTCGTGCTCTTCTTGATGATATTGACTAACAAATCCGTACAAACACCCGACCCCAACGTGAAGGTTGAGGTTCCCGATAAGATTCTGGGACAGATCGTCAGCACCGATATGACCAAGGCTCCTCACGAGCGCATGGTAAAACAGTTCGAGAGAAGCGGTCTTGCCGATGCAATGGCATTCGGTATGATCCAGCTGGAACGCTATAACAGAAAATAATGAAAAATGAACCCCGATTCGGGGTT
>JAZRIH010000079.1:0-29418 GCA_045645175.1 Eubacteriales bacterium
CGTTTACACCATCGCAGTTCCTACCACCGCAGGTACTGCTGCTGAAGCAACCATCAACTACGTTATCACCGACGTAGAGCGCAAGCGCAAATTCGTTTGTGTAGACGTAAACGATATCCCCAATGTTGCAATCGTTGTCCCCGACATGATGTCCACCATGCCCGCCGGTCTGACCGCCGCTACCGGTATGGACGCTCTGACCCACGCCATCGAAGGCTACACCACCAAGGGCGCATGGGCACTTCCCGATTGTCTGAACCTGGAAGCAATCCGCCTCATCGCAAAGAGCCTGCGCGGCGCTGTTGCAAACGATCCCGATGGCAGAGAAGGCATGGCACTGGGTCAGTTCGTAACCGGTATGGCATTCTCTAACGTAGGTCTGGGTATTGCTCACTCGGTAGCACACACGCTGGGTGCTGTATATGATACTCCCCACGGCGTTGCTTGCGCAATGATGCTTCCCATCGTAATGGAATACAACGCAGATTGCACCGGCGAAAAGCTGAAGGCTGTTGCAGAGGCAATGGGCGTTGATACCACCGGTATGGACGCAGATGCTTACCGCAAGGCGGCTGTAGATGCAGTTCGTCAGCTGAGTGTTGACGTAGGCATTCCCACCAAGCTGGCTGCACTGAAGGAAGATGATCTGGACTTCCTGGCTGAATCCGCTTACGCTGATGCCTGCGCTCCCGGCAACCCCAAGGCAGCTTCCGTTGAAGATATCAAGGGTCTGATCCGCAAGCTGATGTAATTTGATTTATCCCCAAGAGGGTGTCGAAGGGCACCCTCTTTTCTTTATTATCTTGTATTATTTCAATACGGCTTGCACTTTTTTCGTTTTTGTGCTATAATGAAATCACTTCGGGGCGATAGTGATTTCGCCCGTACATTTGCAGGAGGTTATCATATGAGTTCATCCCTCAAACGACCGAATTTAGTCTTTATGTTCGCCGATCAGCTTCGTTTATGCAGTATGGGCTACGCAGGCGATACCAAAGCCATTACCCCCAATATCGATGCCCTGCGGGAACGCTCTCTGGATCTGTGCAATGCAGTATCGGGCCATCCCGTATGCGCCCCCTTCCGCGCATCTCTGCTTACCGGCAAATACACCACCAGCACAGGAATGGTGATCAACGAAATTCGAATTTCCCCCAATCATCGCTCCTTCGCCCACGTGGTCAGCGATAACGGGTACAACACCGCTTACATCGGCAAATGGCATATGTACGCCAACGAATGGGGCAATCACTACGATCCCAAGAATTCTTACATTCCCGAGGGGCCCGATCGTCTGGGATTTGATCAGCTCTTTGCCGCCTATAATTTCCATCATGAAAATGTGGGAAAGACCTCCTACTATCATTTGAATTCTCCTGAAAAGCTGTATTACGACGGATTTGAGCCCGATTGTCAGACCGATATGGCGATTGTCGAAATTGAACGGCTGTCGAAAGAGGATAAACCCTTTGCGATGTTCCTCTCCATCGGCATACCCCACGATCCCTGGGACGAATGGAACTGCGATCCCGAGGCTTATGCCAAATATGCCGATACCGAGTTCCCTCTCCCTGAAAACTATCTTCCCCACAACGATCCCTATGCCGACGATTGGGCGAAGCTTTCCCCGAAAGAACGGGAAGCCCTTCCCTATTGGATGCGCGGATACTATTCCATGGCAACCAAGGTAGATGACAATGTGGGCAAGATGGTCGATGCGCTGGACCGGATGGGGCTGTCCGACAATACGATTTTCGTCTTCACCTCTGATCACGGTGAGTTGTTCGGCGCGCATGGTCGCAGAGCGAAAAACATTTTCTACGAAGAAGCGGTACGAGTGCCCTTCCTGATGCGCTGGGGCGATAAATTGGGCATCGGGGAAAATCCCCTTTGTCTGAATACTCCCGATCTAATGCCCACCCTCCTTTCCATGATGGGTCTGAAGGATTCTATCCCCGCGGAAGTGGAAGGTCTGGATCTTTCCGAGGCGATTCTTGGCAATGACGGCGCTGTCATCCCCGAGGGTACACTGATGATGGGTACGGGTGCTACCGCCAAATGGGAAGACGGTCACGAATGGCGCGCATGGCGTACAGAGCAGTACACCTATGCCATCTATTTAGCCGATGGAAAAGAGTTGTTGTTTGACAACATTGCCGATCCCCTGCAGATGAACGATCTGTCCGACGATTCCGCTTTCGCCGATCTGAAAGCAAACCTGCGAAATGCTATGCACGCAGAAATGGAGCGGATTGGAGACAAGTTCCACCCCAGCTCCTATTATCGGGATAATTGGACCCGTGATCGCATCATTTATAAAAATAAAGCTGATTAAAATAGCAAGCCGCCGCAGATGTTCTGCGGCGGCTTGTTTGTTTATCGTGGGGAGTGATTCTTTTTCAAAATACTTCTTGCCATGCTTTCCATTTTGGGATAAGCATAATCAAAAAATCCTTGGTAGGCTTTGCAAAAACGATTCAAACCGGGCTGTCCGCTCACGAAAGGCTCTCGATTTCGTCTGCATCCGCCGTGGCAAAGAGGATACCATCGGCAATGTCTGCATTCCTCGCGGACGGGATACGACTCTCTCACGAATTGTTTGGCAATGGGAGATGTAGCGAGCTCCGGAAATGTATGGGTCATGATATTTCCCATTCGATATTGATCCAGTACATAAAAATCACAGGGATAGACATCGCCGTTGGCCTCTACCAGTTGATATGCGGTACATATACCGCTCATGCCGCAGGATTCGGGCTGTCCGCCCATAAGCATGGAAATATAATTGTCAAAACTGCGGATGCTGATATAATGCCCTCTTTGATAGTCCTTGTAGTACTCGTCAAATGTGATTTTAAGAAATCGCTCCAATGCATCTGCATCCAGCGAATAGTCGGACGGCTCCTGTTCAAAGGGATCGATACATTCAATAAACTGCAAATACCCAAAGCTTCGGCTTTTGAAGAAGGAGTAGACCGCCTTGGCATTCTCTGCAACCTTGCGGTTTACTACGGTGAGGATGTTATAATCGACCTTATATCGATTGAACAGCTTGACCGTTTCCATCACCCGATCGAAGGTGCCCTCTCCTGCAGGATTGACACGCATATAATTGTGCACGTCCCTTGGTCCATCCAAAGAGAGACCAACCAAAAAGTGATGCTCCGCAAAGAATTTTGCCCACTCTTCATCGATGGCATATCCGTTGGTCTGGATGGCGTTGGCAATCCTAACCCCTTTGCGATTGTATGTTTTCTGGAGTTCAATGAGACGTTTATAATAATCCAGTCCGGCAAGGGTAGGCTCTCCGCCTTGAAAGGTAAAAATGCAAGAACCATCGGCATATTCTAACGCACGCTTGACCAGTTGAGTTTGCACCTCTTCGCTCATGATACCGTAATTCTTTACACAGCGATTCTTGGCAACGTCAGTATAAAAACAGTATTGGCAACGCATATTGCACAGCCCGGATACGGGTTTGATCAGCAGATTGACGGCAGGCATAAGCTTCTCCTTTTCAAGTTGAGTGTAGCTGTATTATACCACACCACGGCACCCCTGTCAAGGGCGGCGATTCGTTACGATTTTGTGAATTCCCCTTCTCTGCTATTGCAATTTGTATCGATTTGTGTTACCATGAGGACAATACTTCTGCATGAATGGAGAAAAATTATGTCTGAACTACTGCATTCCTTACATCCCGTCCTGCTTTGCATTTTGGTTTGTTTTGCGAAGATCGTCGAGATCTCTATCCAATCTCTCAAAACCTGCATGATGGTCAAAGGTCAGCGACTGAAAGCCGCAGGGCTCGGTTTTATTGAATGTACCATTTGGGGTTTGGTCATTTCCACTCTCATCGGTACACTGGGCGACAACATTTTTCTGCTTCTCTTCTACTGCCTTGGCTATGCAACCGGTCTGTTCCTTGGTTCCACCATCGAAAACAAGATTGCACTGGGCACCTCCAACTTGGAGCTGATTGCAAATGACCAAAGCACTGCAAAGATCACTGCTTATCTGAAAGAACATAACAAGGGCTTTACTGTATTTGAGGGTCACGGCTCTACCGATAAGATGAACATGATTTTCATCGTTCTGCCCCGCAAGGAAACGCCTAAAGTGCTCAAGGATATTCGCCGCGTTTGCGACAATCATGTATTTGTGGTCGCATCCGAGGTCAGCAAATATGCCGGCGGCTACGGATTAGTAAAATAATCGACTTATACTGCAATCTCCCCTACTTCAAGTAGGGGAGATTTGTTTGCTGTTCAGTTATTATTCTGCTGCGCTTCAATGCAAGCATCGATGACCAAAATTACGGAAAGAACCGTAATTTCGTCTTCGTAAGAGCCGATCTCGATCTGATAGGCATCGCCCCAAGAGAGCCATTCCTTGGATACGCTTGCTACGATTTTCCCGTTTTGGTCGATTTCGTAATCGTGATCCCAGAAATCACCGCTAACGGTCCATCCCAGTTCAGGCACGCTGTATTTGGGGTGGAAAAATGTAAATTCCTTGGTCACAAGAAGATCTCCAAAACCGGGACGGGTAATATAATACTTGGGAAGCCATGAAAACAGCTTTTGTTGAATAAACGCCAGTTCATTGCCTGCAAG
Organism: Eubacteriales bacterium; assembly: GCA_045645175.1. Classification (GTDB taxonomy): domain Bacteria; phylum Bacillota; class Clostridia; order Oscillospirales; family CAG-272; genus CAKSQF01. Next base: position 4,617 of record JAZRIH010000079.1, read on the forward strand.
GTCGTACAGATGGAGTTTCTTGCCCCAGCTGAATACTTCGCCTTCTACGGTATACTTGGGATTTCCCGCAGCGTCATAGATATCGAATTTGTCTCCCCAAGAAAAGACTTTTTGCTTCATGTATAGATTCATCATTTACCTCTAAATGTATAGTTCAGTTATGGATCTTGCCGCAATTGGGACAGATGCTTTTGCCTCTCTCCCAATGGATGTATATTGCGAAAATGTATTTGCGATTCCAAATAGCGTTTTTACAAAATATGATTTTGCTTTGCTCATGCTCGTGGTAACCGGTCTTAGTATAGCACAGTTCGCTATGCATGTCAATAGAAAAACGTCTTTCGATGTTTCTTCTGAGAGAGCGCGCAGGAAAAGGAAATTTGTTTGTTTTTTTACACGAAAACCTTGCAAAAATCTCGGTATGGTGTTATAATAAGGCTATATTTTGGATATCCTATCTCTAATTTGAAAGGCAAGGTTCTATCTATGAGCATCAGAATTGGTATATATGGTTACGGAAACCTTGGCAGGGGCATCGAAAGCTCTATTCGCCAGAATCCCGACATGACTCTTGCGGCAGTCTTCACACGCCGCGATCCCTCCACCCTTAAAATCGCTACCGACAATGTTCCTGTTGTCAGCGCATCCGACGTGCTGTCCTACAAGGACAAGATCGACGTTATGATCCTCTGCGGCGGCAGTGCAACTGATCTGCCTGTGCAGACCCCCGAATTGGCAAAGCATTTTACCGTGATCGATTCCTTTGATACCCATGCGAAGATCCCCGTTCACTTTGCAAACGTAGATGCCGCTGCGAAAGAGGGCGGTCAGATCGCAATTATCTCCGCAGGCTGGGACCCCGGTGCATTCTCTCTGAACCGTCTGTACGCAGGCGCATTCCTCCCCGACGGCGCAGATTACACCTTCTGGGGCAAGGGCGTCAGCCAGGGCCATTCCGATGCAATCCGCCGTGTGGAAGGCGTTGTGGATGCCAAGCAGTACACCATCCCCGTAGATGCGGCATTGGAAGCAGTAAGAAGCGGCTCCGAGCCTACCCTCACCACCCGTGAGAAGCATATCCGTGAATGCTTTGTAGTTGCGGCTGAAGGTGCAGACAAGGCACGCATTGAGAAGGAAATCAAGGAAATGCCCGACTATTTCGCCGATTACGATACTCTCGTTCATTTCATCACCATGGACGAGCTGAAGCGTGATCACAGCGGCATTCCCCACGGCGGATTCGTTATCCGCTCGGGCAAGACCGGACTGAACCTTGAACACAATCACGTCATCGAGTACAGCCTCAAGCTGGATTCCAACCCCGAATTCACAGCCTCTGTCATCGTTGCCTACGCCCGTGCTGCTCATCGGATGCACACCGAGGGTATGGTGGGATGCAAGACCGTGTTTGACGTGGCACCCGCTTATTTGTCCGCAAAGCCTTACAGCGAGCTGATTGCGGAGCTGTTGTAAGAAAATCAAAAACGCGAGAGCAAATGCTCCCGCGTTTTTTGTTGGCTTATTGATTTCCCTCTCCCGAGCGATTGCCGCCACGGAAATCCTTGCGAGGTCCATCGTTGAATTTGGGACGATACTCTCCACGATTGTCGTTCCGCTTTTCACCACGGTATTCGCCGCGATTATCGCCACGATGCTCGCCGTTGAAGTTACCACGATCACCGTGAGGCTTGCCGTGGAAGTCGCCACGATCGCCGTGAGGCTTGCCATGGAAGTCACCACGATCGCCGTGAGGCTTGCCGTGGAAGTCACCGCGATCACCGTGAGGCTTGCCGTGGAAGTCGCCACGATCACCATGAGGCTTGCCGTGGAAGTCACCACGATCACCGTGAGGCTTGCCACCGAAACCTCCGCGATCATCCGGCTTGTCCTGCTTTTTGAAGAACTGATAGTAGGTACAAGGGATCATGCCGTTATAGAGCTTACGCACTTTGTCGGCACGTCTGCCGTAGAGACGCTCGAAGCCTTCATGGGAAGTGAGAATATAGATCTGCCAAGAATCCAAAGTGGAGAACTGACGTCCCATCTGACGGTAAAGGTTTTCGGCTTCTTCCATGGTCATCAGCCGCTCGCCGTAGGGGGGATTGCAAACTACCGTTCCACGTCTGCCACCGGTTTTGATCTCACGGGCATCTCTTACAAACGCCTTCACCCATTTGGTAACCCCTGCTCTTCTGCAGTTGTCCTTGGTCAATTCTACCGCTTGGGGATCGATATCCGATGCGTAGACCTCAAATTCAGCATCTGGTTTGATAGCGGCTTTTGCCTTTGCTCTCTCCTCACGCCACAAAACGGGAGAGATCTGAGGAAATTTTTCCGCCGCAAAGGGACGGTTCATGCCGGGAGCGATATTTGCCATGAGCATTGCCGCTTCGATAGCGATAGTGCCGCTTCCGCACATGGGACCCCAGAACAGCACATCCTCACGAGGGCGAGCGATTGCCGCCAGCGCCGCTGCCAGAGTTTCTCGCAGGGGAGCGCCGTTGGCTTCGGTGCGGTAACCGCGCTTATGAAGGGGCGTTCCGCTGGTATCGATCATCAGAGTAGCGCGATCCTTGAAGATAAAGAACTCGATTTGATAGAGCACCGAGCTTTCTTCAAACCAGCCAAGGCGGTATGCGGCTTTCAGGCGTTCTACCACCGCTTTTTTTACGATAGACTGGCAATCGGGCAAACTGAACAGTTTACTCTTAATAGAGTGGCCCTTGACGGGGAAGGCATCTCTTGCGCCGATCCACTTCTCCCAAGGGAGATTTTTTGTTCCCTGGAACAACTGCTCAAAAGACTCCGCTTGGAAAGAGCCCAGCACGATGTACACGCGCTCGGCATAGCGGAGCCAGATGTTACAGCGGACGATGGCGGCAAGATCGCCTTTGAAGGTCACTCTGCCGTCCATCGTATCGATCCGCTGGTAACCCAGGGCATCGATCTCCTCGCCCAGTAATTTTTCCAGTCCAAACAGACAGGTAGCAACATAAGTAAATTCCATGATTTCGGTCGCCCCGAAGGGCATCCTTTCCTTGATTTTCGGCGATTTTCGGTTCAGTTTTCCCCTTTCAGAGAGGTCACGAAGCCGTTGATATCCGCAGAGCAAACATCGCCGCCGATAATTTTGTTTTTGTACACTAAAATATTGGCATAGACTACCCCTTGGTAGTCGGGATAATTTTCAACTTGATAAGTATAGCGCATTACATCTTTTCGCTTATAGCGGGAAAGATCAAGTCCGACTTCTTTTTGCAGATTGTTATACTCCAAAAAGACGGCGTCAAATTCGTCGGGAATGGTAACAGCCACTTCCTCCAGCGGCTTCTCTGCCACTTTCCAGCCGAGGCTTGCGAGGAAGTTGACTCTGTCCTCATTGGTTTTGATCTTGTCAAAGCGGATCGTTTCGGATGCGGATACTGACAAGGGTTCATAGGCGGGCACCAGCACGATGAGAGTGGTCAGCAGAGCCAACGACAGCACCAAAACGGTAAAAAAGCGAATGCTGGACGCCTTAACGGAATAAATAAACATTGAAAATCCATCCTTTCCATGTATTGCTACACTATATGGTTTTTCATGTCAATCTATGCCCGTCCCTGCTTGATAGGCATAATTTCCCGATCCTCGTTCTATGAGGATCGGGAAATTTCTTTGTAGAGATTCAGACCTCGGCAGTCAATCTGCGTTTGGCTTCCAATTCCCGCTTCAGCGCCATGTCTTTGACTTTCATCAGACGGGTGGTGTTGCCACGCTCGTTTTCTTCCAGTTTCATCTTGATGGAACGAATAGCCGTTTGATACTGAGGAATCATGATATATTCCAGCGCATTGACACGGCGACGAGTCTTTTCGATCTCCTCCGCCAGCATTTGTGCGCCCTTTTCCAGTTCAGCCAGACGGATCAAATCGGGAAGCAGATCGGTCAGCTCCTCCACGGCGGCATCCAACTCGCCTGAGGTGAACGCAAAACCGTAGTTGTACCCTGCACCGCCGCTCTGCTCCTCATCATAACGGAAGGTAGGAACATTCACGCTCATCAGATTCTGAGAGGACACCGACAGCTCGCCCTCATAACGGGGGAGCATCAATGCTTCCTCCAACTGTTTGGGAGAAGACACAGCCGCCGCGACCGAAAAGGATGCGTGAACCGCAGACAGGCGACCTTCCACCTTTTCCCGCAGTTCTTTATTTTCCCGAACCAACTCCAGAAAGCGTTTCATCAGCTCGTCCCGCTTGTCTTTGAGGAGCTTGTGTCCTCGGCGTGCGGTGGCGAGTCTGCCCTGGAGTTTTTTCATTTCCATTCGGGTCGGATTTACTCGGAGTTCAGCCATTGGCGATCTCCTTTCTTAGCCTTGGGGATCCGATTCTTTGCGATAATCGGGATGGTACTTTTCAATCAGCGCAGGCTTGATACGCTTCAATTCGCTCTTGGGCAGGATGGAAAGCAGCTCCCAACCGATATCCAGCGTTTCTTCCACCGAGCGGTTTTCATAGAAGCCCTGATTCACATACCGACGCTCGAATTCATCTGCGAATTTTGCATACAGACGGTCTACGGGAGTCAGTGCCGCCTCGCCCAATACCACCATCAATTCCTTTGCTTCCTTACCTCTTGCGTAGGCGGAGAAGAGCTGGTTCATTGTGTTGGCGTGGTCTTCACGGGTTTTGCCCGCACCGATACCCTTATCCTTCAGACGGGACAGCGAAGGAAGCACGTCCACGGGAGGCATCATACCCTTGCGGTGAAGCTCACGGGAGAGGATGATCTGTCCCTCGGTATTATAGCCGGCCAGGTCGGGGATGGGGTGGGTCTTGTCATCCTCAGGCATGGAGAGGATGGGGATCATTGTAATAGAGCCGGTAGAGCCTTCCTTACGGCCTGCACGCTCGTACATGGTGGCAAGGTCGGTGTAAAGATAACCGGGATAGCCGCGTCTACCGGGAACTTCCTTGCGTGCGGCGGAAACCTCACGAAGTGCCTCGCAGTAGTTGGTGATATCGGTGAGGATTACCAGTACGTGCATATTGCAATCGTATGCCAGATGCTCTGCGGCAGTCAGTGCCATACGAGGTGTGGTGATACGCTCGATGGCGGGGTCGCTGGCGAGGTTAATAAAGAGAACGGTACGGTCGATTGCACCGGTCTTCTTGAAATCGGAAATGAAGAAATCTGCTTCTTCGAAGGTAATACCGATTGCGGCAAAGACTACGGCGAATTGGTCGTCCTTCCCTCGCACCTTTGCCTGACGGGCGATCTGCGCCGCCAGATTCGCGTGAGGCAGACCCGATCCCGAGAAAATGGGGAGCTTTTGTCCTCTGACCAGCGTGTTCAGACCGTCGATAGTGGATACACCGGTCTGGATAAATTCATTGGGATACAAACGGGCGGCAGGATTGATGGGACTTCCGTTGATGTCCAAAGTTTTTTCGGGAATGATACGGGGACCTCCGTCAATGGGCTCACCCATACCGCTGAACACTCGACCGAGCATATCACGGGATACGGGAAGCTCAACGCCGTGACCCAGGAATCTTACCTTACTGTTCGCGAGGTTCAAACCTGCGGAGCTGTCAAAAAGCTGTACCAGTACGTTGGAGCCGTTGACCTCCAACACCTTACAGCGGCGGATTTCACCGCTGGGCAATTCAATTTCGCCCAGTTCATCGTATTTGACGCCCTCTACTTGCTTCACCAGCATCAAAGGACCTGCTACTTCATCAATGGTTCTGTATTCACGAATCATTTTAGCTCTCCTCCTCTGCTGATTTGATCAGATCGGCAAGCTGACGGTCGATCTCACGATCCACCTCTGCGTAGACGGTCTGATAGGTATCATCGCCCGCTTCCTTGGCACGGCTGATTCGCTCGCGCACGGGAAGTGCGGCAATTTTTTCTATATCTGCGCCCTCACTGACTGCCTTTTGCGCCTTATGGTAGAAGGCAAGGATCAGATCCATGGTTGCGCTCATTTTCTTTTGGCTCATATAAGAGTCGTACTCCGAGAAGGAGTCCTGCTGAAGGAAGTCTTCACGGACACTGCGTGCAACCTCCAAGGTCAGACGGTCATCGGCAGACAGCGCATCTACGCCTACCAGCTTCACGATCTCGTCCAAGGAGGATTCTTCCTGCAAAATGGTCATCATCTCGGCAACCTTCTCGTTCCAATCGGGCGCTACGTTCTCGGTAAACCAAGGTGCCAAACGATCACGGTACAGAGAGTAGGAATTCAGCCAGTTGATGGCAGGAAAATGACGGCGATATGCAAGGGAGGAGTCCAGACCCCAGAATACCTTGACGATACGCAGAGTCGCCTGGGTAACAGGCTCGGAAATGTCACCACCCTGAGGGGATACTGCGCCGATTGCCGAAACTGCACCCTCTCTGCCGTCAGAGCCGATGCACTTGACCCAACCTGCACGCTCGTAGAACTGTGCCAGACGGGAGGTGAGGTAAGCAGGATAGCCTTCTTCACCGGGCATTTCTTCCAGACGTCCCGACATTTCGCGAAGCGCCTCTGCCCAACGGGAGGTGGAGTCGGCAATAACTGCAACCGAATAACCCATGTCACGGAAATATTCCGCAATAGTGATACCCGTATAAATGGATGCCTCACGAGCCGCTACGGGCATATCGGAGGTGTTGGCGATGAGGATGGTTCTCTGCATCAGCGATTTGCCTGTGCGAGGGTCCTTCAACTCGGGAAATTCACGGAGAACGTCGGTCATTTCGTTACCGCGCTCACCGCATCCAACATAGACTACCAGATCCACGTCCGACCACTTGGCAAGCTGATGCTGGGTAACCGTTTTACCACTACCGAAGGGGCCGGGGATACAAGCCGTACCGCCCTTAGCGATGGGAAACAGCGCATCGATGGTACGCTGGCCGGTGATCATGGGAGTGTTGGGGGGGATTTTTTCTTTATAGGGGCGCGCCATACGGACGGGCCACTTTTGCATCAGGGTAATGTCTACTACCTTACCGTCTGCGGTCTGTAACTGACCAATGGGCTGGGTAACGGTATAATCACCGCTGGCAATGGAGAGGATCTTACCGCTCATTTTAGGCGGTACCATGATCTTGTGGAGGATTACGTCGCCCTCTTGTACGGTACCGTAGATATCACCGCCGGTGACGGTGTCACCTGCTTTGACGGTCGCGTCAAAATGCCACACCTTTTCACGGTCCAAAGCAGGCACATCAATGCCGCGCTTGATATTGGGACCGTACAGGGAGAAGATGGTTTCCAGCGGACGCTGAATACCGTCGTAAATATTGGATACGATACCGGGGCCCAGTTCAACCGACAGGGGGGCCTCGGTGGAGTAGACCTTGTCGCCTCTGCCCAGACCCGCAGTTTCTTCGTAGACCTGGATGGAGGCTTTGTCGCCGTGCATCTCGATGATTTCACCGATCAGCTTGCCCGCGCCTACTCGTACCACGTCAAACATATTGGCTTCTCGCATCCCCTCGGCAATGACCAGAGGACCGGAAACCTTTACAATTCTTCCTTCTATCATTCTGCTATCCGCCCATAGAGGCGGCTCCTTTCGGATTGCGTTATACGCTCTGTTTAGTCTTCTTTGAAGAGGATATCTGCACCGATGGCTCGTTCCACCGACCGCTTGATATTGGCAAGTCCGTAGCCCTTGGCTCCATCCTTACCGGGGATGGTAATGACCGCAGGCAAAGGGCTATCCTTGAAGCGTGCAATGACCTCTTCCGATTCCATAGCAAAGTTTTCGGTTATATAGAGAATCGCATAATTCTCTCCCGCCAGACGCAGGAGCGTTTTCTGCGCTTCCTCTGCCGTTTCCACGGGGAACACGCCAAAACCGATGGACATAAAGCCCAAAACGCTGGCGCTATCTCCGATTACTCCGATTTTATACATATTGCTCTCCTTTCACCTTGCGTTATGCACGAAGGAGTTCCCGAATCTGTGCGGGAGTACGTCCTGCCTGCATAGCCGCCAAAAGGATGCGGATATTCTTGATTTCTTTATCTCTGTCGCAGAGATAGCCGTAGACCACCTTCACATCCATGGGCTCGCCTGCGGTATATCTGGTAAGCTGTGCCACAGGTTCTTCACACAGCTTTTCCAGCGCAGACAAGCGCAGGTCTGCGCCTACCGCTTTGGCAAGGGTGGGATAGCCCATCTTAGATGCTGCCAACAACATAGCATCCTCCCCTGCCCCAAACGATTCTTTGAAAAACTCTTCGAACAGAGTACCGCCGGGGATCAGATGGCGCAGGCAATAATCCACAGACATTCCCTTCATCCGACCGATGCGGATGGCGGTAATCAGATTGGTCATGTCGATTTTGGTACGAATGACCTTTCCAAATAATGCTTGAGGATAGTTATCAGCAAGGGTAAGCAGATCGGCATAGCAAGCGCTGTCGATAATGGCATCGATCAGCTGAGGATCGCCCGTCTGAGCATAGGTCTCAGCCGCCTTTCCAATGGCATCTGCCATCGCCTTGGGAAATACTCCATACTGCTCCGTACGCATCGCTTCCACCGCACGGTCGGGAGAAACGGTTCCCAAGGGGATCAAGAGAGAGGAAGGATCCTTCTCTCGTACTCGGCATTTCAGGATGGTCTTAATATTGTGGGCATCATAGGGATAGCGAAGAAGCGCCACCCAACGAGAGTCGGGAACGTTTTTCTCTACTTCAGTGATACATTCATCAAAGAAGCGCTCCAATGCTTCTTCTACAGCAAGGTGTCCGTCTGCGCCCATAGTAATCTCCACACCGCGCTCGGACAGTTGACGAAGAAGCTCCTCTACAGAGCCGCCCTCTCCCAGCTTGGCAAGAGCGTCGGGAGTGAGCATTCTCACTGCTTTGGTGCGAAAACGGGCAGCGGCATACAGATACTCATCAGGCTTCTGCTTGATTTTGTCAGATTTAGCGGATTTGGAAGGCTCGCCCCAAGTTTGCAGACTATCGCTCAAGAAAAGAGGATTTGACATACTTCCCCCTCAATTTCTGCACGAATCTGCTCCATGTAACCGCCCAGACCGCAGTTGAGCTCCACATCGCCGCAGCGGAGAATGAAGCCTCCGTTGATGGAAACATCGACAATACAGAGAGTCACCGATTTCCCGTAAGGCCTAGCAAGTTCACTTGCCGCCTTAGTCAGTTCTGCTCCCAGCTCAAGGCGATCTTTTTCGCTGAGCATTAATTCATAACAAGTGGGAGCAGTATATTCCTCATACAGATCGTTCTCCATAGCGGATTGCTCTGCTCGCACCTGGCTTTCCAGCGCAGTTGTAAAAATGGCGGTATAAATGGAAAGGCGCTCCTTGGCATCCAGCGCAATCAATGCTTGCAATGCAGCTTGGAATGCGTTTTCCAGCAGATCATTTTTTGTTTTTAGCAACAGATTACGGCGAATCTGCTGAGCCGATGCCTCAGCGCGACGGATAAGAAGCCCTGCCTCTGTTCCTAACGCAGTCATTTCTGCGGCGCGCTCGGCATCAGCTTTTTGCCGATACTCGGCAAGAATGGTGTCAGCCTCATTTTGGGCATCTGTAAGGATACGCTGGGCATCCTTCAACGCTTCTTCCAAAATGAGAGCGGTCATCTGATTCAATCCCTTCATGGTTTAGCCCTTGGCAATAACCAGCATCAGAGTAATCAGCAGTGCGAAGATCGCATAGGTTTCTACCAGTGCTGCAGAGGTGATCGCCTGACCCAGCTTGTCCTTCTGCTTGGACAGAAGCATAACACCGGAAGCGGCAACTCTTGCCTGATAGATAGCAGAAACCCAGCCTACGATTGCGATGGGCAGGCAGGATACCAGATAGTAAACGCCGTCAGACAGAGTCAGCTCTGCTACACTGCCGTCAAAGAATCCTGCCAGCAGCATAACGAAGAAGGCGGTCAGCAGACCGTAAATACCCTGAGTCATGGGAAGTGCCTGCAGACCAAGCACCTTACCGAACATATCGGGCTGCTCGGTAAGCAGACCGCTACCGGTTTGACCAACAATAGCAACACCTCTTGCAGAACCGATACCGGTAAAGGTTACCGCCAAAAATACACCCAGCAGAGTGAGGCCGGGGCCGGAAAAAATTGCATCAATAAAAGCTTTCATAGTTTTGTCCTCCAAAATTATCTTAATTCATTCATTTATTTGTTTCGTCCATGGCAATTCCCGTATAGGCGGGGTGTACTGCCAAAGGCTTGAACTGTCTGCCGCCATCTACATAGAATTTTCCAAAAAATTCAATGTATTGTAAACGGCTGGTATGCACGAAGGTACCCAACAGGTTCAGTGCAATATTGATCACATGACCAAAGATGAGTACAAGGGGCATGAAGAACAATCCGATGGGGTTCGAGCCCACCATCGATGCCAACATATTGACAACCATCGCAATGATTGCCGAGGATAGTCCGAGTGCCATAATACGGGAGTAAGACAGCAGGTCAGACATAAAATTTACGACGTTGTAGAGTCCCAACAACCCTTTCAAGAACCGCATGATGGGATTTTTAGTGTCCTTGGCATGGAAGAAAATAATCAACACAACACCGATCCCTGCGGTAATGATTCCCACAATCATGTGAACCAACAACGCAAGGGCAATTCCCGCAAAGATGAAATACCAGCTGCCGATTTCTACCACAGCATCAAAAGGTTTTCCTTCTTTGCAAAGGATATAGAATCGAACACCCATTGCCACAAAGAGATGGATCACACCAATCAACAGCGCCAGCACTAGGAAGGTCATAGACGAGTTCAGGCTTTCCACCAATTTATTCAGGGCAGGAATCATACCCGGCAGGGCGTCGATGCCTACGATATCAAAGAGAATGGGGCGCACAGGCCAACCGAAAACGGACACCAGCATATTACCGCAGTAACTGCCAAAGAGAATGCCCGAGAGCATACTGGAAAAACCGCAGATGCCAAACATTCTGAACATTTTCTTGGTGCCTACCGAAAGATTCATATATTTGGGCAGCAGCAGACCTGCAAGCACCAATACCAATCCATAGATCGCATCACCGAACATCAAGCCAAAAATAATAAAGTAAAAAATGGACATGATCTGTGTAGGATCAAAGGTCTTATATGCCGGCAGAGAGTACATCGCCACGACCGGCTCAAAGTTTTCGCTGATCTTGCCGTTTTGCAGAAGAACAGGGACCTCCTCCCCTTCTTCAGGATCGGAAAATTCCCATGCGCAGACCAGTTTACCCGACGAAGCCCAATCGGCAAGCTGATCCTCCATGGCAGGTGCTTGTCCTGCCGGGATCCATCCGCTGAGCAGAACAGCGCTGCTTGTACAAAGGAGTTTTTGTTTTGCCTCCGCCTTGGTCAGCAGAGCCTCGGCAAGGTCTGCGGCAAGACGCAATTCTTTTGCCTGTTCACCCAAAGATTGAAGGGTTTGTTTCGCTTCCACACAGCGATTTTGAATCGCATCATATTCTGCGGTAAGGCGCTCCAACGCTTCTACTACGGTAACGCCACCGTAAGCGGTAAAGTTTAAGGGTAAATAGCCCATCGGAAGTAAGGCGCTTTGCAAGGAATCGGCATCCTTTTCGTCCGACAGCATCCACACATAACGGGAATTGCGATCCATATTGACCCACTCCACATGACAGCGTGGGGTGATCGACAATAGAGCTGATTCCATCTCATCCACGTTCACCGACACGGGAAGCGAACCCATCATAATTCTGGTTCGCTGACTTCCCGTAGTGGACAATGGCAAATCATACCCTATCCATGGACGTAGCGCCGACATCTGATCCTTGACCGCAAGCAGATCGTTTTCGACTTGTTGCAAGGATTTCACTGCCTCCTTTACCTCATCGGTAAGCGGCAAACGAGTGTCCAACTCTTCCCTGGCGTTTTCAAATATCCGCGCAGGATATCGATCGGGTTTAGCAAACATTCCGCCGTAGCTGGGGGCATAGGGCTTCAGCAAACGGAGCGCCTCGTCCACCCGACTCTTTTCAGCAATCCCACGGGACACTTCCTCAGCAAATGCACTTGCCATGGGAAGCTCATCTCCGGTAGGTTCTGTCACCTCCACAGTCCCCGTCCACATGATGCGCGACACCAATTGGTCGGCTTCACTCTTTGGGGCAAGCAAGGTGAGTTTTTTCATTTCGGTTACTGCCATAGCGTCCGAATCCTTTCCAGAATCAATGCAGTGGCATCAGGCAGTTTTTCGCTTGCAATCCCACGCAAAGATGCCGCATCCAATTCCGCATCCGCCCGGGCTTTTTCCAAGATCAGCTGAGCGTCCTTCTCAGCACTCTCACGCATCTGCTTTTTATCTTCACGAAGCTCTGTGCTCATCTTCACCCGAAGCTCTTTTCCTTTTTCATGTGCATCAGCGCGCACTTCATCGGCTTGCCGCCCGGCATCCGAGCGAATCAACTCTGCTGCAGCTTCCGCTTCCATGATTTTTTCCAGTGCTTTTTTTGCCACCGGATCAACCTCCTTTGAATCCATACAAAAACAACCGTAGGGTGCCGATCTCATCGTTCTCCTACGATTGCGACATTTGTCTAAATTGCATGATTTGAAATTGCAAAATACAGAATAATTTTACCACAAATCCAAACGCTTGTCAATAGAATTTCATGAATTGCGTAAAATTCATAATTTCTCCTTCCACTCAATCCATTTCCCTGCTCCGCCCGACCTGGGAAACACCCACAACCGATCCTCTTGCAAATTATATTCCCAACAATGATATTTCTTGGCAAGGGAATGAGACAAAAAACATTCGATGGGGCAAAGGCAGTTCTTTTTTATATTCCACACACGGTGACTTTTACTTTGAGTATTCCCCGTGTGAGTGGTCTGCCCAATGGTCAAGGTTAATGATAAATAGTGTTCCTTAACCATTTCTCCTTCCACACAATAGGAATACCGTATGTCCCTTCGGTGCAATCGATAACGGCGCCGCTCCTCTTTGGAAACATCCTCCAGCTCAGGAAGCAGCTTTTCGCGAATATGCTTCTCCCAAGCATCTCTTCCCTGCCTATAACAAAGTTCAATCGGATGATCTATTTGCTCAAAAATTGGCAAGCGGCTATGGAAATTAATCGTTTCCCATTTTCCTTTGATCTGTGTTACAGTGTCTTTAAAGATCGGTTCCATACCCTGCTCTCCTTTGGCATTTCTCCTTCTTAGTTTATGCAAAAATAGGCAGATTCAATCCCGCCAAATTCCAAACGGCAAAAAAACCTTCTGCCATAAACGCAGAAGGTGAGTATATAGATATATTATGTATGGGAAGAGGCATGCTTTTTTCCCTCACCCACCGTTTCGATTCGCTCTTTGAGCAATCGAGGTAGGTAAGGATATCTCTTTCGAAATTCGCCGTTCAGCATCATCTTTCTCAGTCTGGCGGCATTCACCATTTGAACATCGCTGACCTCTTCTTCTTGTAATTGAAAGCTTTCTTCGTCAAAATCCTGCTTGAATACCCAAACATCACAAAGAGCTTTGGCACCGTGAGGATAGTTTCGACGGTAGCGAAAATAATTCTCGCCACACGCGGGATCCAATTCGAGTCCAATCTCTTCTCGCACTTCACGTAGTGCCGCTGTCAAAGAATCCTCCCCTTGACGAACACAACCGCCGGTACATTCCCAAGCACCTGCAAAGGTCTTTCCCTTTTGTCTGCGGGAGAGAATTACCTTTCCGTTTGAGTGTAAAATCCAAATATGAACGAGTAAATGATACTCGCCATCCTTTAAGTCGTGCTTACCGCGCACTGAAACTCTGCCCGGAATCAAATTGCCTGCTATGTCGTATACATCCCAGAGCTCTACCTCGCGCACCGCCACACCACTCCTTTCGAGTTATATTATTGTGTTTATTTTATCACAAATTACACTTTTTGTCAATAGAGTTTGATTAACTCAAGGATTATCTACAAATATTTCCGAATTTTTAAGATTTTTTACGAAATCTCCAAAAAATCCCGCCTGAACCACAGGCGGGATAATGGTATCTTTAACGATCCTTTGAAAGCAAGCCTTCATACACAGATCGGAGAAAATTACAGGAATTTTCAAATTGCATCCGCTCATCAGACGTAAGATCCAATTCAATGACCCGTCTGATTCCCTCTCTTCCAATCACACAGGGAACGCCCACATTGACGTCCTGTTGACCGTATTCGCCCGTGAGGTAGGCTGATACAGTCAGCACACTTCCCTCGTTATTGAGAATTGCTCTTGCGATACGCAAGAGTGCCATACCGATACCGTAATATGTGGCTCTTTTCGCCTCGATAATGCGATACGCCGCAGTTTTCACCTGATAGGAAATATCGTCCAGATCAGCGCGTGTAAATTCCTTATACTGATCACAAATGGACAGCACATTTTTCGTGGACACATAGGCTTGCGACCATGGGACAAATTCACTGTCCCCATGCTCACCCATTACATAAGCGTGCACATTGCGAGGATCCACCGAAAAATAGCATCCCAGCAGATAGCGCAAACGTGCGGTATCCAATGTGGTTCCCGTTCCGATCACACGGTTGGCTGGAAAACCCGATTTTTCACGGGTAAGGGTGGTCATGATATCTACGGGATTGGTAGCAACCAAAAAGATGCCGTCAAAGCCCGACGCCACTACTTTGCTGACAATCTCGTCAAATACGCGACTGTTTTTATGAAGCAAATCAATGCGACTTTCTCCCGGCATTTGTGGAACGCCTGCGCAGATAACCGCCAGATCTGCATCATGGCAATCGGCGTAGTCTGCGGCATAGATCTTCATATTACCTCCCGAAAAGGCAAGTCCGTGGGAAAGATCCATCGCCTCGCCCTCGGCGCGCTTTTTGTCGATATCGATGATTCCAAGCTCCTCGCAGATATGGGCATCCAAAAGAGCGAACGCGAAGGACATTCCCACAAATCCTGCACCAATCAGGACGATCTTCTTTTTATCGTTGTTGTGATCCATGAATTACTCCTTGCAATACAAATATATAGAAGAGTATGCCCCAAATTGGAAAAATTATTGCGCGAAATACAAAAACGCCCCGAAGGGCGTTTTTAATTATTTATCAGACTTCTTCAGACCTTCCACGACTTCCCTGTCGGGGGTAACGTAGGCGCTGTAATTGGTATGATAGATCACATAACCGGGTTTGGCACCGGCAGGCTTTTTCAGATTGCGCACCTGAGTATAGTCTACAGTGATGTGCTTGGCCTCGGACAGCGACGAGTTATACGCCGCCACCATTGCCGCCTCAGTAAAGTCTCGCTCGGAGGGCTCTACGCCTTTGCAAAGCATCACCACGTGAGAGCCGGGCGCGTTTTTGACGTGGAACCACCAGTCGCTTCTTGCAGCGGTCTTCATGGACAGCTCGTCGTTTTGGAGATTGTTCCGTCCGCACAGCAGAGTGAAGCCGCCTGAGGTGGTATACTCGATGGGCTTGGTCAGACTCTTTTTGTGTCCGCCCTTAGGAGCGTTCTTTTTCATTCGGGAGCCGTAGCCTGCCGTTTGCAGTTCGGCACGGATCTCGTCCAGCTCGGTCTGTCCCGATGCACGGGAAAGAGTATCCAGTACCGACAGGATATAGGCAAGCTCTTCCTCGGCATTGATGATCTGCTTTTCCAGCTCTACCTCGGCATTGCGGAGCTTTGCATATTTCTTATAGTACGCCTGGGCGTTCTGGGCAGGGGCAAGTCGCACGTCCATGGGGATCTCGATGGTGTCGTAATTCTCGCTGTAATAATCCTCTACCTTTGCCACCTTCATACCACGAGAAAGGCGGTAGATATTCGCCGTGATCAGTTCGCCGTATTTTTGGAAGACATCCTTCTTTTCGGTTTCGGCAAGCTCGCCCTCCTGAAGTGCGATCTTCTTTTCCAGACGGTTCTGCTGATTCTGGAGAAGCTTGAACAGGTCGGCGGCACGCTGATGGACACGGTCGGTATTGTCACGGGAGACGAAATAGGTCTCGATGACCTCGCTGATCGTTTCGGGATGGCGAAGCTCGTAGACGCCTTCATATTGATGCAGATCGCAGAAGGAGTATTCCTTGGGTTTGCCATTCTCCTCTACAGCCAGAGTAGGAACAAACTGCCCTGCGTTGATGGCTTCCATGAATGCAGAAAATGCATCCCACAGACTCTCCGCACGCTCATCGGCGGCACGGTGGGCAATCTCTCTGGCAGATAGCGCAGACAGACCCAGATAATGGGTAGTCAAAAATTTGTCGGCGATTTTGGTATCGCTCTCCCGAAGCGCAAGAAAATGTTCCTTGGTTTCGGCAGTAGGATCGATCTTGTCCTGGGCAGGCGGCATCTCATACTGCATACCGGGAAGCACCTGCCGTTTTTGGCTGGTGGTGAAGTCTACGGGCTTGACCGCACCCAGCACTTTATCGCTCTCGTCGGTGAGGATCAGGTTACTGTATTTGCCCATGATCTCGGCATACAGACGGACGGTATAGGGGAAGCCCATATCGTCCTTTGCCAAGAAGGAAAGGCGAATGACACGCTCAAAGCCAAGCTGTTCCAGGGACAAAAGTTTTGCGCCCGTAAGATGCTTCCGAAGGAGTGTACAGAACAGAGGCGGTGCGGCGGGATTCTCCTTTGCCGCCGAGGAAAGGTGGATTCGGGGATTGTTCACCGATGCGGAGATGGTCAGGCGGTAATTCTCCCGTCCGATGTGCATCAGGAGCAGAAGCTCGTCCTTTTCGGGCTGGTGGACCTTCTCTACACGCGCGCCCGTGAGTTTGTTGTTCAGTTCGCAGGTAATGGCGCGAACCATGCCGGCATCAAAAGCCATATGATATTCCTTTCAATGGAAAAACTAATCTTTGTAAGCGGTAAATGCGTAAAATCTGCCTGTTTCCATAAATCCCGCCTTCTCCGCCAGTTTCGCGGAGGCGCGGTTATAGCGAGAGCAGACGTATCGTGCCCTCTCCCCATCCTCGGCAAGCGCACGGGAAAGCGCAAGGGCGTTGGATGTACCGTAGCCCTTTCCACGATGAGCTACCGCAGTTTCTACGGTGATCTCGGGGGAGGATTCTTCGGGATCGTATTCGTTGACACGGGCGGCGGATACGATGACGCCGTCTTCCACGGTCACATAAGTGAGCCAATCGGGATCCAGGTCCAAGAGCAGGCAGGACAGATTGGGCTCACCCTCCCAACGGAAGGTGGAAGGCTGTACTTCTGTATCCATGGCTTCATCGGTAAAGAGAAATTCCCGATACCAGCGATATTTGCCCTGAATCTCGCGATAATAACCATGCTGATTGCAGTAGGGGGTGAGTTGTTCATCCAGCCAATCCAGTGCGGATTTGCTAAAGGGATAACGGGCAAAACGGCGCTCGTATTCTTCTGCGATCTCCCGCACACCCTCGTATGCTTCGATGCGCAGATCGCCGTCTTGCTGCCAGATGAGCATGGGAACGATCATGGGTGCGCCTTCTGAAAGGAGCGCGGATTCGGATTCGTATATAATCATGGAAACCTCCGTGGGGAATGTTAGAAATTATTTTGGAAGGAATGAACGGTCAGTTGTACTCCATTTCATTCCAAGGAGCAGGAATTTTACATTTGGGACGAAAAAACAGATGGGAATGAGAGCCAACAGCAAATACCATACGCAATTGACGAGAACTTCGGTGATTCCATTCATTGCGGGAAGTGCATTCATTGCAGCAATCATCCAAGGAATGGACAAAACTGCCCATATCAAACTCTTTATCCATTGCAAAGTCAGAAATCTTCTTCGCTCTTTCGCTGAAGAAAAGGAATATTCGACCGTAACTCCCGGCCCTGCTACACAATTCAGCTTTTTTACTATCATATGCGGGAACAGCAATGTGGGAATATCCTCGACACTGTGCGTAATATGAATTTCTTCGGCGCTTTGAACATGAATTCTGCATTCAATGGGGAACTCCCAATGAATATACCGGTAATAAAACCATTTCTTGCCGAAAGTAGATCTATCCCACCCTGATTCAACGTTCGTCTTCATTTCTTTCAGGGTCAAATACCGCACATGGAGCACATTCTCTTTGCCAAGCCAATCATCCTCTACAGTGATGGATTTTCCGCAACCAATGGATTCTTCAAAGGAATCATTGTGTACCGTAATTACTCGGTCGGTATCATTGTATATGGTCATATGTATCTCCATCCCCTTTTCCATTAGTTTACCACATTTGACTGCAATTGTCAAGGATACAGACACGGTTGTACACAAAATGCGCCGGTCTGATCCACGGCACTTCCCCTGTGCATTTTTAATACAAAATCATACAAATTCATACAAAATGCAACTGCATAATACGCCCTTCATGAGTATACTGAAAATACCGAGCACAATTTGTGGCGAAACTATCCGGCAGTTTTGCCCCGAGGGATCATCCGGCAGATCTCTCGGTCGGTTTTGACTTTAATAATAAGGAGGAATTTTATGATAATCGAAGACGGCAGAAGCGGTTTCTACCAATGGGATCAGGGACAGCGCATTATGATTGAAAACTACCCTGCGGGAGTTGAGGTGCATTTTTCCATTAAGCCCCTCCGTGCATTGGACGCGTTTGAATGCGATTTGCATTTAGCGATGGTAGTAGAAAGTTATGAAGAATACGGCTATGTCTTTGCTAACATCCCCAATCGTCTTTTGCAGGTTGCAGGAGAACTCAAGGCGTACATTTACACCGAAGAGAGTGAAAATAGCCACACAGCCCAGTGCTGTACATTCAATGTACTTCCCCGTCTGCGTCCTGCGGACTATGTATATACCGAAACGCAGATCAAGCGGTGGGAGGATTTAGATGACCGATTGGAAGTATTAGAAAAAGGCGGTGTGGGCACACCGGGTAAAGACGGTATCGACGGAAAATCCGCCTACGAATACGCCAAGGAAGAAGGATACACAGGAAGCGAAGAAGAATTCGCCGAAAAGCTGGCGCATGGATTTGGCGGACTTCACATCGGCGCAAGCACTCCCCCTGCAACGGCAGAAGTGTGGGTTGATCCCAACGGTGTGCCTACAAGCGTGGAGAATTGGGAGTTTGACATGGATGATGGCACGACTGATGAAAAGACGGTTGTGGTCGTTGGTTCTGATGAAGCCGTAAGCGGCAGCAGAGCCGCTATTTTGCGCGTCAGACAAGCCGATGGATCGTGGGTAGAGATTCCCGCGTTGGTCGGTGCACAAGGTCCCAAGGGTGACCAAGGTGAAAAGGGTGCTACCGGAGCAACGGGAGCAACCGGCGCACAAGGCCCTAAAGGCGATACCGGTGCAACGGGTGCAAGCGGTAAGGATGGCAGTAATGGCGTATCTGCTACGCATTCTTGGAATGGTACCACCTTGACCATTACATCTGCAAGCGGTACATCGTCTGCGGATCTCAAAGGCGACAAGGGCGATAAGGGCGACCCCGGCAGCAGCGATATTGGTATTGATTTAAGCACAGTACCTGCGAACGCTCTGATTCGCAAGAGTGCGGATAAAGATCAGTTATCGTATACGCGAATGCTGCATGGCGCTATGTATTGTATGGGGGACGATGGAGCAGTAAATTTTGGCGCGCTTCCTTTGGAACTCGGTGGTACGGGTATCGGTATGGTGAGAACATCGAATGCCATTATTCGTTATAGTGGCAGTACCGACAGTATGGCTTCGACACCTACCGCAAACGGTGCGTTCTATGCTACTGGTGATAATGCGAAAGCAGTATTCGGCACATTACCTGTCGCACAAGGTGGTACCGGTGCAACTAATGCGACTACCGCACGAACAAATCTCGGACTGAACACCGAAAACTGGACATTCACACTTGAGGACGGCTCTGTCGTGACAAAGGCGGTGTGTGTGGGATGATTGATTTTTCCACATTACAGGGCTTGACCATTCCCGAAGGAGTGGTGACGAAGATTACCGATGCGAGTGGTAGAGTGCTGTGGAGTGCGGCGAAAAAAAAGGTGGTTGTTACCATTACAGACCCACCTATCATGTTTACCCAGCATGATCAGCAATACGCTAACGTAAAAATAAACGGCGTTGTTTATGATGGTTCAGAAGTAGGAGAAGAAATCCAAGTTGAAGTTGGAACAACCATTGAGTGCTATGTTTATGCGACAAGTGAAAATGGCTTAATTGCGGTTAATAACGAAACAAAGTTAAGTGGAACATCGGGAACGTACATCCATACAGTAACATCCAATTGTCAAATTCGTCTAGGTTACTTTGTTATTATGAGACAATATGATGGACGAATCATAATCGAAGAAACCTAAAGGGGGCTTATTTATGAAAACATATAACAAAGTCCTCAGATTTTTGCGGAGGTGATAGCGCATGAAATTTTCCAAAGTAAACGCTGTGCGGATTCCGAGCGGCTCTGCGAATAAAATCCGACACAACGGCAAAGTGCTGTGGTCGCCCATCAAGGCAAGGTATGTTTCGCTGGGCGACTCCATCGCCGCGGGACACGCCATCAACGATGATTGGTACAAATACTACGGTACGGGTTCACAGTACGGCGAGAACGGGAACGAGGAAACGGTCATCGTTCCCGGTTCGTATACTGCATTGATTCATGACGCTCTGATTACCAAGCACGGCGGCACAGTCAATGTTTCCAGTTTTGCTCATTCGGGCGATAGAGTAGACGATCTGATGGCAAAACTGGATCACGACGATGTCCGAAAAGCAATTGCCAAAGCCGATTATGTTACCGTCTGTATCGGCGCAAACGATGTGCTGGAGCCAGCCATGAGCCATTTGGAGCAGTACATCGAAGCCGGCGATTCGGCACTTGCCGAGATTGCATCCATTGTGGAAGACAATCTGGCGAATTTGGCGAATGATAGTTATGCTTATTCCTACACGGCGTTGTTTAACAAATTGGCGGCGATCAATCCCAATGCAAAGTATGTATTTACCACGATCTACAATCCCTACAAGTATTTGTGGTTAGATGATGGTCAGAACGGCTTTTTCAAGCCTGTTCTTGATACCATTCCGCAGATAAATCTGGACGTAGACAAATTCATCGAAGATATGTTCCTTGGCGGCACAGAACTTTCCTATTACGATTTTTCGCAGTGGAAATGGGTTGCGATCGAGTTGGACTATGATCTTGACAGTGTGATCAAAGATGGTTTACTTGCTACCCCTATCGTTCGTCAATTGTATAATCGAGTAAACGGTCTGTGCGATTGGTCCGAAAACTTTGTTAATCAGTTGAATGAAATTCTGCGAAACAAGATACGTGCATACCAGACAATCAACCCGAATTTTTCTGTGGCAGAGACTAAATCGGTATTCGACACCTATCCAGACCGCCCTGTAGCGGCTGATATCCATTACAACGATCTTGTAAATGTCGAATTTACAAGAGGCTATACGACTGTAACCATGGACTGGGGCGCATTGTGGCGTGATCGCTATGGTACCAGCGGCACTGACGTTGCTAATTACTGGACAGACCTTGTGTGGAAGTATTTGAGTTTCAAAAACGCTCTGCCTTCCACAAATGTTTTTGACTATGTATCCTTTGATCTCAATGGCTTTGCTGCCGATTTGGTAACACAAACTATTGAAAAGGTTATCGTTCCCAATGTTGATCCCCATCCCGAAGCATACGGACATATTGTGCAGAGGCAGCTCTTTGCATCAGCACTGGGCATTGCCAATTAACCCAACACCCCACCATCCATATGGATGGTGGGATCATTCTAACGAAAAGAGGTATTTATGATGAAAAATATTGTTTGCGGCGCCGCAGGTGCCCTCGGCTCCTGTATTGCCTGGCTGTTCGGCGGCTGGACCATGGCGCTGACCACTCTGCTGATCTTCATGCTTATCGACTACATTACGGGTGTGATTGTAGCGGGCGTATTCCACCGTTCCGGAAAGTCTAAAACAGGATCTCTCAGCTCAATTGCCGGCATCAAAGGACTGGCTAAAAAGGGCATGATCCTATTGTTTGTGCTGGTTGCCTATCGGCTGGATCTGCAGTTATCTACTACATATATCAAGGATGCTGTTTGCATTGCATTTATGGCAAATGAGTTACTCTCCATCATTGAAAATGCAGGTTTGATGGGTGTTCCCATTCCCGGCGCAATCGTGAAAGCAGTGGAGGTACTTAAGAGCAATACGCAGGATTCTGCAACACAGGAGGAAGGTGAACAGGTTGACTGAAGCTAAGATCAGAGCCAAAGTCGTAGAAACGGCGGTGGCATGGCTTGCCTGCAATGAGGCAGACAAATCTCACCGCAAGATTATCGATATCTACAACAGCCATAAGCCTCGTGCCCGTGGATATAAGGTAAAGTACACCGACTCTTGGTGCGCCACCTTTGTGAGTGCTGTAGCGATTGCGTGTGAAATGACAGATATTATGCCAACCGAATGCTCCTGCTCCAAGATGCTCGCTCTGTACAAATCCATTGGGCGTTGGCAGGAGGCAGACGATTATGTACCTGCTCCCGGTGATATTGTGATGTATGACTGGGAAGACACCAGCAAGGGCGATAACAAGGGCGCCCCCAATCATGTGGGCATTGTGACGCACGTTGCCGCCGGTTGGATCGAAGTCATCGAAGGCAATTACAACAATATGGTTGCTTATCGGGATCTGCAGATTGGCGGTCAATATATTCGCGGCTATTGCCTGCCCGATTATGCAGCTACGGCAAACGAAGACGCGCTGATAGAGCGATACGGCCGAGGCATGACCATGAATCTGCATCAGGTATATCGCGGCTGTACGGGCGAGGAGGTGCGCGCATGGCAGATTCTGCTTTTGGGACGCGGTTACGATATTGGATCGACCGGTGCTGACGGAGAATTCGGTGCAGCGACGGAAGGTGCAGTAAAAGCTTTTCAGCGAACATATGGCTTAGTCGAAGATGGTATCATCGGCAAGGATACGGGAACTATTTTAATCGCAGGAAAAGAATAATAAACAGCACGGCTATGAATTCGTATCATAGCCGTGCTGCTTTACCAAACTTAAATTTTTAATATATTATTATTTTCAGATTATTTAGCGATTGATGAACTTCTGCCCACATTCCAACAGCGCATCAACCATACTGTGGACATCGTTTGGATCTTCCAAATCTGCCCATCGTATTAATTTCATACCGGTATCGTGAATACGCACGTAAGAAGATTGGAATAAGTCATATTGATCATTATATTCCATCACCGATACTTTTTTCTCACAAACATAATGCTGTGCTATAACCAGATTCTCAATCAGTTCCCCGTTGTCTGACATAGTTTCTTCGATGGTATAGTTGATGTAAAATAAACTTTTTTCAACATACTGATTTGAATTTCTATCCCAAACGAGTTCTGCTATATGACGATTCAAAATCGTAGTACCGCCATGCGTTGTGGAGTTTCCAATGATTTTAAACTCATTCGTTGCGACATCACGATATACGCACCAAACATCAGAATGGTTATTATGAAAAACGCCTCCACCGAATTCAGCAACTACTTCCCCACTTTTCATATCATACGCAATGTAATTAGCAGCACCGGATGAACCACCTGCCGCAACCTCAATCAATTCGGGAACTGCATCATAATTCAGATCAAACAAGCCCATCGCATAGCCATCTCCCGGATATTCATCAAAGTTTCCGTCTGCCTGAAGTTTACTCAGCGTAGAGATTAACTGATCTTTCCACTCAGGATTGGCATCGATCAGTTCATCCGCATGAACGTGGGGGAGGGCTTCCTCTTCATTTTCAGTGCTATTTGCACAAGACGTCATCAGTGACAAACATACAGTCACTATCAACGCAAACGATATAATTTTCTTCAACATATTTCACCTCAATGTAATTGTGTTTATTTACAGAAGCCAAGTAATTCAATTATTCACCACACTCAGCACAACAGACCGTATAATATACAGCATGATATTGATCAGCAATTAGTTGATCTAAGTGCCAATGTCCAAAATACCACTGTTTAAAATCGATCTCATACATGATCCACTCTAAAAATCCCGTCAGCTCCATATCATGTGCATCCGGATATTTTCCCAGCCTGCGGATCAATTCTCGCGGTGCAGTATGGGTGATAATAATATCCACTTTGTTATTATGCAATTTAAGATTTTGAATCGCCTCTCTATATTCTTCATCGTTCGGAAGCTCCTCTATCCAGTAGGACTGATTGATTTTTCTCCTATAGCGATCGATGCTGTATGCGCCACCCATAGTAAAAATCTTCTTGCCATCAATTTCAAATACTTGCCCACGCATGAGATGGAAAATGTTACTTCTAATTCGATGCACAGATCCTCCATTCCAAATCTCTTGAGGATAAGAGAAAAGAACGGGAAAATTTTCATGATTACCATCACAGAAGCAAATCGTATACGGTTTAGTTTCTAGATAATCAAGAAACTCCTGTTCAGCTTGATTATTTCTGAATAGATAGCCAAAATCGCCACACACGATCAGATAATCAAGATTAGACCACTTTTCATCGCCCATGTTATTATTTATAAATCTCATCTGATCTCCGTGTGTATCACCGGTTATATAAATCATTATATACCTCCCGAGAAAAAATCTAGTCGTTTGACATACTCTATTTATTTTGGCACCGTCGACTGTAAAGCAATAGACATAGAGCGCCAACAGCTTGCTTACGTATTGAACCAATAAAACAAATGAACGAAAAAAAGCAAGTCAAACGACTTGCTTTTTCTCTGATGGCTCCCCCTGCTGGGCTCGAACCAGCGACAACCTGATTAACAGTCAGGTGCTCTACCGACTGAGCTAAGGA
>JAZRIH010000080.1:0-15450 GCA_045645175.1 Eubacteriales bacterium
AACGATGTGCGTATTCCTGTGCTGTCATATGATTATTTCTTGATTTCGGATAGTGTGATGTACCAAGATCATGTTGCGAACGATGCCCAGTACATCTGTAAGGAGTGCTATTGCAATCATGAATGGGAATGGAAAACGCAGGGACAATGGATAGAAGTGTGTACGTTGTGCAATCTTCCGAAGCATATTTTCGGTTATGAGTCTGTGTCCTAATTGGATCCCCAATCATATAAATTGCCAATAAAAAATCACTTGTGAATTTCACAAGTGATTTTTTATTTATTCGACTACTTCGGTCGCTTTCAGCACCAGCTTAGGCTCTTCGGTCTTGTCAACCGAGCCCTCGGTGATGATTACCTCTGCAATGTCATCGCGGGAGGGGATGTCGTACATCAGATCCAGCATGATCTCTTCCAAAATCGCGCGCAGACCGCGGGCGCCGGTTTTGCGGGAGATGGCAAGCTCGGCGATCTTCTTCAGCGCACCTTCTTCAAAGGTGAGGGTGACGCCGTCCATGTTCAGCAGCGCCTGATACTGCTTGGTCAGCGCATTCTTGGGTTGGGTGAGGATCTTGGTGAGCAGTTCTGCGTTCAAGCTGTCCAGACTCACGATCATGGGCAGTCGACCCACCAGCTCGGGGATCAGACCGAACTTCACGATGTCGTGCGGAGTAACCTTGGAGAGCAGATCATCCTGCTCCTCGCTTTCCTTCTTCACCAGGTGACCGCCAAAGCCCATAGAGCCTTTCTCGGATACACGCTTGGAAATGGTCTTTTCCAGACCATCAAATGCGCCGCCGCAGATGAAGAGGATGTTTTCGGTGTTGATGGGGATCATCTCCATGCCGGGGTGCTTACGTCCGCCCTGAGGAGGAACGTTTGCCACGGTGCCTTCCAGAATCTTCAGCAGTGCCTGCTGAACGCCTTCACCCGATACGTCACGGGTGATGGAGCGATTCTCGCTCTTGCGGGAGATCTTGTCGATCTCGTCAATATAAATGATGCCGCGTTCTGCCAGCGAAACGTCGAAGTCTGCGGCTTGGAGCAGACGAAGCAGAATGTTTTCTACGTCCTCGCCTACATAGCCCGCCTCGGTGAGGGTGGTGGCATCTGCGATGGCGAAGGGCACGTTGAGAGCACGGGCCAGATTCTGCGCCAGGAAGGTCTTACCTACGCCGGTAGGGCCCAGCAGAAGGACGTTGGATTTTTGAATCTCCACTTCGGGAGCAGCCTCGGATGCCTCAGCCTGCTTCTTCTTGCGTTTGCGTCCGTCTGCTTTATCAAGACCCTTGGAGAGGATTCGTTTGTAGTGATTGTATACCGCCACCGACAGCGCCTTTTTGGCGGCATCCTGACCGATGACGTATTCGTCCAGCTGTGCCTTGATCTGGGCAGGCTTGGGAAGGGTCTCCATGGAGAGCGCGGTTTCTTCCTCTTCAGCCACCAGATTCAGCTCCTCGTCGATGATGTCTGCACACACCTCAATACACTGGTCGCAAATGCAAGCACCGGTAGGGGAGGGAATGAGGAATTCTACCTGACGCTCAGTGCGTCCGCAGAAGGAACAGCGGCGGATCTTATCGTTTGTTTGCCGATTGTCTGCCATTGGGAATCTCCTTTTGTTGTTGTAAGATAGACAGAGCGGCTCAGACTCTCTTTTCGATCACGCGATCGATGAGACCGTACTCGCAAGCCTCCGCAGCGGACATGAAATTGTCGCGCTCGGTGTCACGGGCGATCTCCTCAACGGTTTTACCGGTGTGAGCAGCGAGGATGGTGTTCATCTTCTCACGGGTACGGAGCAGATGTTCAGCATGGATCTTGATGTCCGATGCCTGACCCTGCATGCCGCCTACCAGAGGCTGATGGATCATGATCTCGGCGTTGGGGAGTGCCAGACGCTTGCCCTTGGTGCCTGCGGACAGCAGGAATGCGCCCATGCTGGCAGCCATGCCGATGCAGATGGTGGATACATCGCACTTGATGTAGTTCATAGTGTCGTAGATGGCAAGTCCTGCGGAGATGGAGCCTCCGGGGGAATTGATGTAGAGGGAAATGTCACGGTCAGGATCCTGCGCCTCCAAGAAAAGAAGCTGTGCAACGGTGAGGGATGCAGTTACGTCGTTGATCTCGTCAGAGAGGAAGATGATGCGGTCGTTGAGCAGACGGGAGTAGATATCGTAAGCCCGCTCGCCGTGACCGGTCTGTTCAATAACGGTTGGTACCAGTGCCATAAAATTACCTTGCCTTTCAAAATATGCAGTAAACGAGTTTACTGCTGATAAAAGCGGGGGAACGCAAGGTTCCCCCGATGTGAACGGATTTGTAGTCGCTCAGTTATGCTTCGGTTACAACTGCGTTGTCCTTAACGATCTTCACAGCCTTCTGGATTGCCAGGTCGTTGCGAACATCAGTAGGATCAACCAGTGCCTTAACACGGGAGAGCTCCATGTTGTAAGCCTCTGCCAGAGAGGTCAGCTCAGCTTCGATCTCCTCATCGGAAACGGTAACGTTTTCCAGAGCAGCGATCTTTTCCAGAGCAAGACGAGTCTTAACCTGGCTTTCAGCGCGAGGACGCATCTGTGCACGAACGTCATCCAGAGACATACCGGTGTACTTCAGGTAGTCGTCCAGCTTCAGGCCCTGCATACGCAGACGGTTGTCGTAGTCACGAACGAAGTTCTCGGTCTCAGCTACGATCATGGGTTCGGGGATCTCAGCAACCAGCTTTTCGGTGAGTGCTTCGATGATCTGACCCTCAACTTCGCTGTCAGCGCGCTTTGCAGCGTCTGCTTCCAGTTTAGCCTTTACGTCAGCCTTGTATTCATCCAGAGTGTCAAATTCGGAAACGTCTTTTGCGAAGTCGTCATCCAGCTCGGGCAGGATCTTGGTGGAGATGCCGTTGAGCTTGATAGCGAAGGTAACTGCTGCGCCTGCCAGTTCCTCTGCGTGGTATTCAGCAGGGAAGGAGAGGTTGATGTCGAAGGACTCGCCTACGGTGTGGCCAACGATCTGATCCTCGAAGCCGGGGATGAAGGAGCCGGAGCCCAGTTCCAGGTTGTGACCTGCAGCCTTGCCGCCGTCAAATGCGATGCCATCCTTGAAGCCTTCGTAGTCGATGTTAACGGTGTCGCCCAGCTGAGCTGCACGGTCGGTAACTTCCTCGGTACGAGCGTTGCGATCCTGGATCTTAGCGATTTCGGAGTCAACAGCCTCATCGGAAATGGGAGCAACGGTACGGGTAACTTCGATACCCTTGTAGCCTTCGATGGTAACCTCGGGCTTGGTGTAAACGCGAGCGTTGAATACAACGCCGTTGTTGTCGATGGAAACGATCTCGTACTCGGGAGCGGAAACAACGTTCAGACCGGACTCAGCCAGAGCTGCCTCGTAAGCAGCAGGAACAACGTTGCTCAGTGCTTCGTCGTAGAAGAAGGATGCGCCGTACATCTTTTCGATGATTGCGCGGGGAGCTTTACCCTTGCGGAAGCCGGGGACTGCGATGTCGCCCTTCTTCTTATTATATGCATTCGTAACGGCAGCGGCAAAGGTTGCGCTGTCGATAGAGATTTCCAGAACCGATACATTGGTCTCGGGGCTGGTAACAGATTTCAGACTCATGATTTCTATTCCTCCATGATTTACAATCGTATATTTTTACATACCTTATTATTTTACATAATAATAAGTCATTTGTCAATAGCAAAAGCGAAACTTCCTACTGTTTTTTTGAAAAAATCAGCAATCGGGGCGGATCATCAGGGGGATAAAGGAGAGATAATCGCAGGAAGTGAGGGTGAAACGGATGCCTTCAAATTCGGTGGAGGGCGGGATGCGGTACTGTCCGTGGATGTGACCGAAGTAGCAACGCTTCACACCGTAGGCATGGAGCAGGTCGATGAGCTCGCGGCATATGTAGTCTCCGTAGTAGGGAGGGAAGTGGAAGAAGGCGATGAGCTCACGGCCCTCGGCAATGGCAGCGCCTGCTTTCAGCGAAAATTCAAGACGGATGGCTTCACGGGTGACGATCTTCTTGTAATCGGTTTCTTTGGGAGCGGTGCCGGGATCGTTGTACCAGCCTCTTGTGCCGCAGAGAACAAATTCTTCGCACACAAATGCGTTGTTCTGAAGAAAATCGATGGTAGTATGACCGTTTGCGGCAAGAAAATCCTTGTTTTTTTGCAGGGTATTCCACCAATAATCGTGGTTGCCGCGGAGAAAGATCTTTTTGCCCGGCAGGGAATCAATGAGTGCCAGATCGGGACCCGCTTCGGCAAGGGAAATTCCCCAGGAAATATCGCCGCCTACCAGAACGGTGTCGTCATCGGAAACGACTGCCTTCCAGCCTTTCACCAGACGGTTGGTATGATCCTGCCAGCGGCCTCCGAAAATGTCCATAGGCTTGGGCTTGGCAAGAGAAAGATGAGGATCTGCTATGGTAAACAGTGCCATATAGAACTCCTTTGGATGAATTGATCAAAAAGGGATATACTAATATAAATAAATGAAAGGGTGAATAAAATGGAACAAAAGAATAAAGATGAATCGCTGTTCAGAGCGTATCCAAACGAGCAGATTGTTTGCCGTGTGCAAAACTGCGCCTATCACCATGGCGATTGCAAATGTACCGCCTCCCAGATCGCAGTAGGCCCCACCTATGCGTCTTCGGGAAAGGACACGGTTTGTGCAACCTTCAAGCCCAAGGAACTGTGACTTTTTGGGAACCTTTTGAAAAAAGGTTCCCATTATTTTTTTAAAGGGTCAGTTGCGGAATAACGCTTTTGCCATGTCCGACGGGCAAATGACCTCAGCAAAGCGGACGGGCAATTGATACACACGGGAGAGTTGTACGGGAGGAGTCGTATGGGTAGCCTTGGATAGGTTATCCATGCAGGCCTCCTCATTTTTTATGGGCGGCAGACCCAGTGCACGTGCCACGGTGGGCGCAAACTTATAGGGAGATGCGGTGGACACCACCAATAGGTGAGTGCTGTCATTGCCCGCAAGATATCGCTCAGCGGCGGTGAGGGCAACTGCGGTATGAGGATCGATGAGATAGTTGTAGCGCAGATAGGTGGAAGCAATGCGATCCAGACAAGCTTCATCGGAGCAGTAGTCGCCCTCAAAATCGAGACGGATAGCTTCAAACACATCGCTGTCTACCGTGTAGGTGCCGTATTGGGAAAGCTCCTCCATATAACGGGTGCATCGGTCTGTGCCTGCGGTGAACCAAAGCAGACGCTCCAGGTTGGAGGAGAGCAGAATGTCCATGGAAGGGGAGAGAGTGGTACGGAATGGACGATTGCGGTCATAGGTACCTGTGGTGAGAAAATCGGCAAGCACATTGTTGGCGTTGGAGGCAGAGATCAGTTTGCCCAAGGGAAGTCCCATTTTCTTGGACAGCCACGCGGCCAAAATATTGCCGAAATTTCCCGAAGGGACGGCGATGTCCAAGGGTTCCCCCATCTTGAGTTTGCCCGATTCCACTATATCACAGTAGGCGGATACATAGTAAACGATTTGGGGTGCCAGCCTGCCCCAGTTGATGGAATTGGCAGCGGTAAGGAATTGTCCTTGCTTGGCAAGGGCATCTCTCAAATCGGGATCGGCAAACAGTTCCTTTACGCCTCGTTGGGCATCGTCAAAATTGCCGCGGATGGCGGTTACGCTGACATTATTCCCCTCTTGGGTGATCATCTGCATTTTTTGCGCAGTTGAAACGCCCTTTTCGGGGTAAAACACATGGACGTGGGTGCGGGGAACATTCCGAAATCCCTCCAGGGCGGCTTTGCCCGTGTCCCCCGAGGTGGCAACGGGAATGAGCGCATCCAAAGGCTCACCGCATTTGACCAGCGCACGGGAGAGAAGACGGGGCAGGAGCGCCAGCGCCATGTCCTTGAAGGCACAGGTGGGACCGTGCCACAATTCCAGCACCGACAGACCATTTCGCAAAGGGGTGATCTTGGTGGGAAGATCCTTGTAGGCATCTCTGCAATCGGCAAGGAGCTCTTCCTCGGTGAAATCGGTCAGCAGACGGGCAAGGATCTTGGCGGCACGCGCAGGATAGGAAAGGGGAAGCAGGGCGGTCAGATCGTCAGCCGATAACTTAGGCAAATGTGTTGGTACATACAAACCGCCGTCGGGGGCGATGCCTTGCAGAATGGCTTGGGATGAGGAAACGGGTGTGGATTTTCCGCGGGTACTGCGATAGAGAATGGTATTCATGTAGTTCACCATAATAAATTGGATTGGTGAAGAGAAAGATCAGATTCCTTCGCTGAAGATAATGTCACGCTGTACGGGGCGATAGAAAAGCCCCTTGATTTCTTGGCGGTCGGAGGTGAGGGAGAGGATCCACATCAGCTTGGTGGCTACTGCCTCAATGGTCATGTCATAGGCTTCGATGAGATCGAAACGGGTCTTCACCAAATGACCGACCTCATACACCGTCATATCACTGCCCTCGTGGGGAACCTGGGTGGTCATGACGATGGTCTTGCCGGCATCCAAAAATCCGCGGATGGCTTCGGAGAAATCGGCGTTGTCATAGTAGGGCAGACCGCCTACGCCGAAGGATTCGATGATCAGACCGTCATAATGCTCCTTCAAGTAATCGAAGATCGAAGGGTCCATACCGGGAATCAGCTTCAGAACGAACACACGGGGATTCAAGGTGTGGTAGAAAACGGGATCGCCCTTAATCTTTTCTTCAATATAATAGTATAGTTTCCCCTCGCGAATGCGTGCGATTTCGGGGAAATCGATAGAAGAAAAAGCGTTGTAGGATTTGGTACGGGTCTTGCGTGCACGAGTGCCCAGAATGACCTTGTTGTCAAAGACGATATGCACGCCCGAGGCACGGGAATCGGCGGCGTAGAGGAAAGCGGAGATGAGATTACTGCGCGCGTCGGTGTCACGGGAATAGATGGATTTTTGCGAACCCGTGAGGACTACGGGCTTGCGGCTGTTTTGGATCAGATAGGAAAGGGCAGCGGCGGTGTAGGCCATGGTATCGGTACCGTGGGTGACTACGAAGCCGTCATAGTGGGCGTAGTTGTCCTCTACGGCACGGGCAATTGCCAGCCATTCGGAGTAGCGGAGATTGGTGCTGTCCAGATTGCAGACCTGAATGGCATCTACCATGCAGATGTTCGCTACCTCGGGAACGAAGGTGAGCAGTTCCGCAGAGGAGATCTGGGGGGTAAGTCCGCTTTCGGTTGCTTTGGAGGCGATGGTACCGCCTGTGGCGATCAGTAATATCTTTTTCATATTTTTCACGTCCTTGTGAAGAATAATAGTTGCAAATTAAAGAATGCGCGAGGCGCGATCAAAGAAATCGGCGGCGTTCTGATAGAAAATCTTCTGTAACAGATGCTCCGACCATCCTTTTTCACGCAGATAGTCAGCAAGGGCAGGGATATCGTGGATAGTGGAAACTCCATGGGGAGTGGTGTCGATGCCGTCCCAATCTGCCCCGATGGCAAGATGATCCTCACCGCCAAGAGCGAGATAGTGCTCCAAATGGTGCAGAATGGTGTCCATGTTGCATTCTCCGTTGGTCAGATGAGGGGGACAGAAGGATAGTCCTACCACGCCGCCGCTTGCCATGATCTCACGGAAAAAGTCATCGGGGAGATTGCGTCCGTGGGGATGAACAGAACGTGCGCAGGAGTGGCTTGCCATGACAGGCAAAGCTTTCTTGGCGGCGATCTGCAAAATCTCTTTTGCCAACTCGTCGGAAGCATGAGAGAGATCGGGGACGATCTTGTTTTGATAGATTCGCAAAATCGCCTCTCTGCCGAACTCGGTCAGTCCGTGATGGGTGTCCCATGCACCGCCCAAGAGATTATCCCCTGCCCAAACAGGGTTCATCAGCCGCACACCGGCATTGGCAAGGGCATCGATGCGCTCAAGCCGATCACCGATCAGGCTGGCGTTTTCCACCGATAAAATAGAGTGGAAATTCTCGGGAAGGCTGTCTGCCTGTGCCTTCAGATGGTCAAGGCAGCGCCAGAACATGGCGTATGCATTATCCGCGGCAATTTTGGGGTAACTGAATACCGCCAGTACCTGCGTATAGTGTTCAAATGGCAGATTCGTAAGCTCCACCATGCGATTGTTATGGAAAAAGGTTTCACCCGATCGGGTAATTTCCAAAAGGGTGTCGCTGTGAAGATCAAAATAGTTCATAGCAATTAGGTCAACCTCTGAATGCAGAGGGGTAGTAGCGGATAGTCAGCGCCATCCATTCTTGGAAAGAATCTTCGCAAATCGCCTCGATAGGGGACATATACACCTCTGCCACGTCCAGACGGGGCTTTTTTCGATTGCCCGTACGGCGGATGTACTCTTTGGCGGTGTAGAGGAGATGCTCCCATTTGGTAGCGTTCACCGCCGTGGCAGGACGGCCAAAGCGGCGGATCTGATCGCCATCGGTGCGCCCCTTGACCTCGACGAAGAGCAAGGTGTCGGCGTTCTCGGCAATGAGATCGATCTCACCGCCCTTGACGGTAAAGCCGTGCTCCAGTATGGTGTATCCCTGTGCGGTGAGATAGTCGGCGATTGCAGCTTCGCAGAATCTGCCGATCCCTCGGCGGTTGGCAGGGGAGGTTTGGCTGTATGTCATTTGTTGAGAAACTTCAAAAATGTCTTGCGGTGAATGGGAGAGGGACCGAGCTCTCTCACCAAATTCATGTGCAGAGGGGTAGGGTAACCCTTGTGCTTTTCCAGCTGATACTGGGGATATTCCTTGGCAAGCTCCGCCATCACGCGGTCACGGCTGACTTTGGCCAGAATAGATGCAGCGGCAATGGACATGGACAGGGCATCGCCCTTGACTACCGTTTTGGTGTCCATGGGAAATTCTCTTGCCACATTACCGTCCACCAGCACCAGATCGGGGGAGGGAGTGAGCATCGCCACAGCTCTGCGCATGGCAAGCTGAGAGGCGTTGAGAATGTTATACTCGTCAATCTCCTCGGGAGTTGCATACGCAATGCCGTAGGAGATGGCTTCTTTACAAATCACGTCAAAGAGCTTCTCCCGCTTTTTCTCGGTGATCTTTTTGGAATCGTTGAGCCCATCGATGACAAGTCCTTGGGGAAGGATAACCGCAGCGGCATAGACGGGACCTGCCAAAGGGCCTCGTCCTGCCTCGTCGGTGCCTGCAACGACGGTATATCCTGCCTCCAGTGCGGCAGTTTCAAATTCGTAAGTGGGCATAAAATCTCCATTCCGCCGCCATTGCGGCGGCACAAATAATTGGGGGAAATTTAAATGTGTTCGCTGTGCGAACAAAAATGGGACGGGGCCCATTTTTAATTTAAATTTCAAAGCGCGATCAGTTGCACTTGGGACTTAGCAAAACAAACTTTCGCGTTAGTCCTCCGGAGGAACTTCCAGGCTGATGCGTCCGATCTTCACGCCGCGGAATTCGTCCAGCAGCATATTGGCGGTGCGGTCGTAATCGATCTCGCCGCCCTTGACCAGAAATCCGCGCTTTCTGCCGATGAGCTCGAAGAGCTCCCAGTCTTCCAGACCGTCCCAATCAGCGGGGGTGAGCTTGTATCGCTCTGCCAGCATCATGGGGGCGATCTTTCTCAGTCTGCCGCAAAGGATAACGGCCATCTCGTCCAGATTCAGGACATCGTCCTTGATGGCGCCGGTGAGGGCGAGGTTTTCGCCTACGATCTGATCCTCGAATTTAGGCCACAGAACGCCGGGCATATCCAACAGCTCGATGCCGTAGGGGGTCTTGACCCATTGTTTGTCCACGGTTACACCGGGACGGTTTTCCACCTTTGCTTTTTTGGTGCCCGAGCAAGCGTTGATGAAAGAGGATTTTCCCACGTTGGGGATACCCACAACCATGGCGCGCAGAGCCTTGCCCTGCATACCCTTGGCTTCGTAACGTGCCAGCTTTTCCGCCATCAGCTCACGGACTGCGGGGACGATGCCGTCCATACCGCTTCCGCTGATGAAATCGCAGAGCAGACAGGGGATTCCGCGGTCAGCATAATATGCCTTCCAGCGGTTGTTGATGGTGGGATTTGCCATACCCGCCTTGCTCAGCAGAACCAGGCGGGGCTTATTTTTACAGATGCGGTCCACCTCGGGATTTTTAGAGGAGAGAGGGATTCGTGCGTCCTGAATTTCGATGACCAGATCCACAAGGGGCAGACATTCTGCCATCATGCGTCTGGTTTTCGCCATATGACCGGGGAACCATTGAATGATATTGGAAGGCATAGCTTCCTCCTTTATAAATTACAGAAATTGTGTTAGTCTACTTTGCCGAAGCGATCCATGGGGGAGAGGCGAACGACCACTCTGCCCACGATCCAACGGGTATCGATATAGCCGAGACTGCGGCTGTCTTTGGAATTGTTGCGGTTATCACCCAAGACGAAGACCTTTCCTTCGGGAACGGTACCTTCCCAGATGCCGTCTTCAACAGGGGTGTTGAACACGGTTGCGGTGTCGTATGCCGACATTTCAGTATTGGGGATGCGGTTGATATAGTTTTCTTCCAACAGCTCACCGTCAATCCAGATCTTCCAGTTGGTGAAATCGATCTTGATATGCTGACCTTCAGTAGCAATGATGCGCTTAACCAAAGGCTGATCGGTGTTGGAAGGCGTTTGAACAATGATGATGTCCCCATATGCGGGAGTGTAGAAGAGATCGGAGATGAGCAGAACATCGTAACCCTTGAGCTTGGTGTAAGCGGTTTCGCTTCCGCCTGTGGGACTGCCGATGAGGGTGGGGTACATGGAGCTGCCAATAACGGGGGAATGGCGCAAACCGATGGTCATCAGCAGAATCACCGTTATCAGCGCAATGCCGATCAGCTCGATCCAGTCCAAGAGGAAGGAGGTGGAGAAGCGATTTTTTACCTTGACGCCCTTGGATGAGGCAAGGCTCTTTTGAGTTTCCTTGGCAGTGAGCAGGTCGGTGAGCTGTTCACCGCGTTCAATATGCAGGTTGCTTTGGGTAGCTGTTTCTTCGCTGAATGTTTTGGGGCCTTCCACCTCATCTTGAGAAGAATACAGGAAGAAGGGAACCGCATCGGCGGTGTGGGTGCGCAGGGAGAGGACTGTGGGATGATCGGGCAAGACGAGGATCTTGAAATCATCTGCACACTTAGTAAGATACTCATAAACAGGACGCAGAATCTCGGCATCGATCTTTTCAATGCAAGCCACTTTATTCTCTACTTCGCCTCGATGACCGCATTCATCAGGGGCTTCTACGTGGATATACACATAGTTTTGTTTATCCTTGAAGGCTTCGATGGCAGCATCTGCCTTGCCCCGATAATTGGTGTGGAAATTGCCGGTGGCACCCTCCACGTCTACCGATTTCATGCCCGCGCAGATGCCGATGCCCTTGATCAGATCAACTGCCGAGATCACCGTTGCGCTGAGATCCCACTTGTCTTCGAAAGAGGGAAGAGCGGGCTTTTTGCCTGCCGCCCACAACCAGATGGAGTTGGCAGGACGCAGACCTTTTTCTCTGCGCGCTTGGTTGATGGGATGATGATTGAGGATCTCATAGGATGCCTGCATCAACTCGAAATAGGGATAGCCGTCAGCCTCCGCATCGGTGGGCAGATGCTCGCCGATCACTTGACCCAGTACATCGTGAGGACGGGTGAAGTCGATGGGAGAGGGGGCGTTGTCCCAAAGGAGCAGGTGGCGGTAGGAAACGCCGGTGTGGAAATGGCGATTTTCGTCGCCCAATCCATCCTCCAACGCCTTGATCAACTCATTTGCTTCCTCGGTGGAGATCTCATCAGCAGAGTGATCGAGGATGGTGCGAGCGGTATAGTCAATCCCCTCTTCTTCCGAAAGAGTCACCAGACTGCACCGCAGGGCGGTGGTATTCTCGTTCATGGACAGTCCCTTTGCCATGGCTTCCAATGGACCGCGGGGAGTGCCATATTTAGCGGGATCGTAGGACATGACCGCAAGATTTGCGGTGTCGCTCTCGGGCTTCATGCCTGCGGGAACATTGTTGACCGTACCCACCAAAGAGCGTGCGGCGAGATAATCCATACAAGGCTTGTGCGCCGCCTCCATAGGGGTGCGGTAATTCAGGGATTCTATCTTTTCGTCAGCCATGCCGTCGCACAGCAGAACCAGATATTTCATAGGTTAAACCTCTTTTCGATGTGGGCGGAAGAAAACTCTTCCGTAAATATATATACCATATCATTATAGCACAGACGGAGAAAAAAGTAAACCGATTTCGTGAAAATTTCCGAGTGTAAAAAATCCGCACCAAGGGAGCGAATGAATAGAGTGACTGCAGGGAACGGTGTCCGATGCAGCTACAGAGCAACTGAGGGGATAATCCGTATGGTGACGGATTTTTTACAAGTCCATCAAAAAAATCCTCCAAAATCTGCAAAAATTTTGCAAAAAGGGTATTGCAATTTGGATTTCCCTATGCTATAATATACCCGTTGTGCGCACAGACGCACCAAATATTATATTACGGAACGGTCCGCTGCAGGCTCGCAAGAACGTTCTATGAATTTGAAGGAGGAAAACCTGATGGATCTGATCAAGGCTTTCACTAACGAGCAGATGAAGAGCGAAGTTCCCACCCTGAACGTGGGCGACACCGTTCGTATTCACAACCGTATCAAAGAGGGTAACAAGGAAAGAATCCAGCTCTTTGAAGGTACTATCATTGCTAAGAAGGGCGGCGGCATCTCCGAAACCTTCACTGTACGTCGTGTGACCTACGGTGTAGGCGTAGAGAAGACCTTCCCCGTTCACTCTCCCAACGTTGCTAAGGTAGAAGTAATCCGCAGCGGTAAGGTTCGCCGTGCGAAGCTCTACTATGTTCGTGGCAGACTGGGTAAGGCTGCTAAGGTTAAGGAAAGAATCTAACCTCAAAAAATCCCACCGTAAGGTGGGATTTTTTGCATGATTGCGGATAAAGATCTTCTTCATTACGGCATGAGCCAAGGAAGTGGTGACGGCGGAAGGGAGGGCGAAAACCTCGGCGTTTGAGATGGTTTCGCCCTCCCTTCGATTGTGGGGAGTCGGGAGATTTCAAATCCGTACGATGGCATACTCGCCCATTCGGATAGGATGGTAAGAGGATTTGGCCTGTCTGAGCCCGGGAATGCCCATATCTTCCTCGCGGTTGATATAGGTGCATTCTGCAAACTCTCCTGCAAAGAGCTGATTGATCATGGCGTATGCGCCGTCATAGGAGCGATCGGCTTTTTCGATGTGGATCAGCGCCGTGTCGGGGGACATAACTTCGCCAATGGAATAGGCGACGGGTGTGCCTTCTACCAGAAGAATGCCCGCTTTCAGTTCCAGTTCTTCGAAATGATCCAGAATATCTAAAATGGCTTCGTATTCATCGGGGAGGCGGGAGTCCACCGCAAAGAGATGAGCGGCAACCTCTTTCAAAAAGGGAATCTTCTCGGGGGTAACAGACACATACTCCCAATTGTATTTCTTCTTGAAATTGTTCACGTGATTGCGCTTCTGATGGAATCGATTTCCGCCCAGAGTGGCAAGATCGCTTTGGAGATAAATGTAGTCCTGAATGCTGGGAGGCGTGCTGATCTCCGCGTAAGGGTAGAGTCTTTGAATCCGTGCGCGTTCCGATGGATCCAAGGGACGCAGAAGCAGGGGAGACCCCAACTCGCCGCGCAGCGTTTCCAAGATTGCACAAAGTCGATGGTCGTCCTCTACGGCAGGAAGAAAGCAAAAGGTAGGATGATTTCCGTAATGTCCTGTGAGACAGGGAATCGAGTCTACATAATACAAGCGATAATTCATTACATCACGCCACATATAGATGTTAGTGAAGTTTTTGAAGGAAATGGTATCGTTTTTGGGAAAAAGCGGACGGTGGGCAAGAGTGATAGCCTCTGTGGCAAGTGCTGTTTGCATAAAACGCTCCAAAAAATGAGAATGTGTTCTATATTGTATCACCAAAATGAGCAGATTTCAAGCATCTGCGAAAATTTTTTTAAAAAAAGTGAAAAAAACTATTGCAAAAATCGAAAAGATGTGCTATAATAACCGCGTTTGATAATATGAATTGCAGAGAGGTGTGAGATCATGAAAGCAGGAATCCATCCCGAATATAAAGAATGCACTATCAGATGTGCTTGCGGCGCTGAGGTTAAGACCCGTTCTACCAAGGGCGATCAGACCGTTGACATTTGCTCCAAGTGCCATCCCTTCTTTACCGGCAAGCAGAAGTTTGTTGATGCGGGCGGACGCGTGGATAAGTTTAAGCGTCGTCTGGCAGGAGCTTCGAAGTAATTCGGAATCCATGCCTATCAGAGCGAGAGTGCGCAAGTTTTGCCCTCTCGCTCTTTTGCTATCAAAATTTAGTGTTTGGATAAATCCAAACTGTATCGTATAATCAGGCGCATTGCGCTACATGATGAGAGTGAGGGAGAATACTCATGGAACTGTTCCTCAGAGATATTTATTTGGAAAATTTGGAAAAGAAAGATTTCAGAGAGGCTTTGGACTATCTGCAAATGCGTGCGGAAAAGCTGGGCACAGGGGAGGCCCTGGCACGCCTGATGGGCGAGCTGTTCTGGATGCTCCTCTCCCGTGAACGGTTGGAGCTGACTTCCTCCGAGGTAGAAATCTGCCGCGGCAATCTCACCGCTCTGCGCATCCGTGCGGAGAGAGAGAACAAGGGCGGATTGTTTCCTGCATTGGCAGGACATCTGACCGAGCGGTGGCCTTGGTTCTTTGCCGATTGCGTCACCAATCCTCAGGATTTGGAGGCGACCTTCCGTCAGGCAGACCGTCAGGCGGCCAAGCTGTTTGCAAAGGCTCTGCTCACCGATCCCCGAAATCCCTTGGCGGTGGCGATGTCCTATCCCCGCAATCCCGATGGCAAGCGAAATCTGCCCAAGGATGTAAAATCGGCACTGCTGGACTCTCTGAAGGGCGAAAGTGCTGTTGAGTATTATTTGAAAAACGAGATCTGCTAATGGGCAGAGAGGAAGGAATATATGGAACAATCGAATCTGTTTCGTTCTGAGGAAGCGGTGCGCGCGGTATTGGTATCGGTGGTAACTCCCGATATGGATCCCCGTGAAGCGGCGGTATCTTTGGACGAATTGGAAAAATTATTGGAGACCGCAGGCGGTACGCTCTTTGCGCAGCTCATTCAGCAAAGACAGACCCCTGTAGCGGCAACTTATCTGGGTACCGGTAAACTGGAAGAGTTGAAAGAACTCTGTCAGGCAAACGATATCCATCTGGTGGTCTTCGACTGCGAGCTGTCGCCTGCTCAGATCAAGAATATCGAAAATGCTCTGGAAGAAGAGAAGAGCGATTTCGAGGTAAGAGTCATCGACCGCTCCATGCTGATTTTGGATATTTTCGCCCTCCATGCTACCTCGGGCGAGGGTAAACTGCAGGTTGAACTGGCACAGCTTCGCTATACCATT
>JAZRIH010000081.1:0-4776 GCA_045645175.1 Eubacteriales bacterium
TAAGTTGTCTTCCTAAGACCGCTTGGCCTCCGACTTGAACGTGGCGTAAAACTGTCGGGCGGTCAGAAACAGCGTATCTCCATCGCTCGCGCATTCTTGAAGGATCCCGCGATCCTCATTCTGGATGAAGCAACCTCTGCGCTGGATAATGCCACCGAGCTTGCCATTCAGCAATCCCTCGACCGTCTGTGCAAGGGACGGACAACTCTCATCGTGGCACACCGTCTGTCTACCATCAAGAACGCCGACGAGATCATCGTGATCGGTGACGAAGGCATCTTGGAGCGAGGCAATCACGCCAAGCTCATGGCAGAGCAGGGCATCTACGCCGATCTGTATAACTCTCAGTTTGCGAATCTTTGAGGGATGGGGCTCTGTCTCAACACCATCCAAATGGACTTTTCAAAAGTCCATTTGGAATCCCCAAAGCTGTTGTGTAAGCACGGAAAAGACTAGCATAATATAGCGTGGTGAAACTTCATGAAAACAATCAAACAATATCTTATCTATATGTTGCTCTTTGCAGTTTTGCTGTCGTGTATTTCCTGTTCGGATCCCGGGGCGGATATTGAAGTGATCGATCGGGCAACTGACGGAGAAATTACCGGGTATATCGACCAAACCCAATTTACCAAAGAGGAAACCGCTTCGATCATTGTACATTTTGAAGTGAGCGATACGGTTGCTAATGGCAAAGAGTTGAATTACGGTGTGCCTACATTGGAAAAATATACGCATAACGGTTGGACACAAGATGGATACAAATATATGACAGCTGTTTTGAAGCATCAGAAATCTGACGAAGGATTGTTTGATTACCATTTCAGCTTTGGTGAGGTGGATGCCGATCCTACTCCCGGCACATATCGTTTGACCTTTTCATTTTGGATACATGGAGAACGGTATATTGGAACTATCCAATTGATTTTCCGAGTTGTTTAAGCAAATCAGTTCAATTATTTGTATGATCAAACAGCATAACAAAACCGCTCCGAGCGCTTTACTCGGAGCGGTTTGACTATTCTTGGCAGGACGAGTATTTGTCCTGCTTTTATATAGTTCTTTGTGTCACTTTCTTTCAAGAAAGTGACTGCAGAGCCCTATGATAATTACCACCAAGGTTCGCAGTTGAACAGCAGTGCGATGGATGCGGAGCAACCCCAAGGATCGAGAGTCTTCTTGTCTTCGGTAGGCTTTGCCCAAGCAGACCAGCTGAGGTTGTAGCTGTTACGGTTAGTGAAAGCAGCATCTGCATTTTTCTGCAGCCAAGTCAGTACGGTCAGGTCGCCGGTGTACTGCGCATAACGGTAGAACCAACGGGTCAGGATGCCCTTGAAACCGGGCAGGTCAGCGCCGGTATCTTCGCCGGTGAGGACTCCGTCAATATTGTCCAGACTGAGCATACCGTAAGTAACTGCCTTTGCAGCGTAATCCAGATACTTCTGATCGCCGTACTTTTCGTGGAGCAGAGTACAAGCACCTACGAAAGTACCCTGGTTGTAGGTAGATGCCCACTTATTGTACTCGCCGTTAGTCTTGATGCAGTCATAAACTTGACCGTTTTGCTTATTGAACAGGGTCTCAAATTCCCATTCCATAACGATCTTTGCTTTTTCGTAGTAGCTGTCATCGCTCAAGGTCTTGCCGAGGAGACATGCCGCAATGGAAGCGGGGCACTGGATGCAGGAGTTTTTGGTGTCCTGCTGGTCGTGTTTCCACCACAGACCGCCGCCAAGTACGTTGGGGGTGTATGCACGTTTCCACATCTGGTCAAAGTTATTCTTGGCAACGGTGAGATACTCTTGCTTGCCGGTAAAATTATACAGACGGGTCAGACCAATGATCATCCATGCAAGGTCATCATTGTACATATTGTTCAGGTGGTTGGCATTGGGATTGTTGGCATTGAAATGACCGGTTGCAATGTTTTCCGCATAGGTCAGATACGTTTCATTCTTGGTCTGTTCGTAGGCGTCCAGCATGGCTTCCATGATTTCTGCAGTATCCCAGAATTCGGTGCCTTTCAATTTTCCTCGGCGATCGAAGAAGTTGTCTGCGTAAGCACTGATGATCAAAGCACCCATATCTTCGTAGAAGTAGTTGTGGGTAGCGCTGGCACTCATGTCTACCGTGCCCTTGTACTCGTAGTCGAGGGCGAGCTCAAACGTAGTACCTTGAGGTACGCAATTAGCAGCAAAATACTGCGCAGCCGTCAGGGTAGCGGTCTCACTACCGCCACAAATGACCAGCTTATTGCCCATAACCTTGATGATGTACTCGTAGGCTTGCAAGCCTTTGATTGCCTCGGCAGTTTCCTTACGGTTGGTGTGACCTACCAGAATTTCCTTCGCAGATTCAGCAGCCTTTTGGGCTTCGGGATCATTTTTCTTGATGAAGTCTGTGCTTCTTTCCAGTTCCACGCCGGTTGCATTCAAGATAGCATCTTTTACATCCAGTGTAGCCTGACGCTCAAGGGAGGTTCTGATGGCACCGTCGTCACGGATGATCTTAAACTCCGACTTGGAATCCTTGACCAGCACCATGGAAGTGGGTTCTTCCACTTTAGGTTCATCCTTTTTACAAGCAGAAAGGGGAATGGCTGTAATCAGAAGAACTGTTGCAAGACAGAAGGTAATGAATTTTTTCATAATAATTTCCTCTCTGAAAAATCGTTACAATCATTATAACAAAAAAACACAAATTCGTCAATAGAAATTTGGCAATTGTAGCAAAAAAGATGAGAATTACAACGATTATTTGGAATTATTTAGATGCGCTTGACAAATCAGATTAAATATGCTATGCTACAATCAATTATAATTTATTACGAGGAGTAAATCAAATGAGAGTATATCAATCAGTCAGCGAGCTCATTGGAAATACCCCACTGCTACTGCTGGGACGCTTGGAAAAGGAATACGGTCTGTCTGCGCATATTCTGGCAAAGCTGGAGATGAAGAATCCCGCAGGCTCGGTGAAGGATCGGGTAGCTCTGTCCATGATTCGAGATGCGGAGGCAAGCGGACGTCTGCGAGCAGGCGGTACGGTGATCGAACCCACCTCTGGCAATACGGGCATCGGACTTGCGGCTCTGTCTGCGGCAATGGGTTATCGCGCCATTATCACCATGCCCGATACCATGTCGGTGGAGCGGCAGAAGCTGATGAAGGCATACGGCGCAGAGGTTGTCCTCACAGACGGCAAGCTGGGCATGAATGGTGCCATCGCCAAGGCAGAGGAGCTGGCTAAGGAGATTGACGGCGCTATCGTAGCAGGGCAGTTTGTCAATCCTGCCAATCCCCGCGCGCATTATACCACCACGGGGCCCGAAATCTGGGCTGACACCGACGGTAAGGTGGATATGTTCGTGGCAGGCGCAGGAACGGGTGGAACGGTCACGGGAACGGGACGCTATCTGAAGGAGCAGAATCCCAATGTAAAGGTTGTTGCTATTGAGCCTGCAACCTCGGCAATCTTGTCGGGCGGAACTGCAGGTGCACACGGACTTCAGGGCATCGGTGCAGGCTTTGTGCCTGAGATTCTCGATACCAAGGTGATCGACGAAGTGATGACCGTCACAGATGAGGCGGCGTATGAGGCCGTGAGAGCCCTTGCACGCTTGGAAGGAGTGCTTGTGGGAATTTCCTCGGGTGCGGCACTTTCGGCGGCAGTAGAGCTCGCAAAACGCCCTGAGAACGCAGGGAAGACGATTGTTGTGCTGTTACCCGATACGGGAGAACGGTATTTATCTACGAAGCTGTTTGCAAATTAAAATGTTTAAGAGGTGGAAATCTTGCCGCAGAACTATAGAAACGGTAAATGGGCAAATCAAATAATCTCAATGCAGCATGCTGACGGAAGTTGGGGCTGTTTTCACACTTCGCACCAAGATACTCATACTACGATAACAACGGAGAAGGCACTTTTTCGCTTGGAATTATTAGGTTATACTGCTAAAGATGAATGTATCCAAAAAGCCATAACATATATGGAAACGCTATTGCATACTGGTCAATTACCAGAAGGTAATGAAAAGACAAGTGACTTTAAAACTTTTGTGGATCTTATCGTTGCAACGCGAATACGCAGATTTACCAATCATTGCGAATCCGCAAATAAAATAGCGGCAAAGTGGGCAAAGGTGATAGAGTATTCATTCAAAACTGGCGTCTATTCTCAAATCGACTATGAATCGAGTTATCTGCAGATATTTGGACGAAAGCCCCGAGGGGGAAGATTATTGGATTTTGTTAATTTCTATCAGTTATCTTTGCTCTCCGGAATGCTCGATGAACATACTGAAAACAATATGTTAGATTATGTTATTGAACATAATGCAGGCATTTATTATGTTTATGAAAGTTGCTTGAGAAAAGTACCTACAGACTTCAAGAGCAAAAGTGCAAGCCAATATTTGGCGGCAATTGAACTTTTGAGTCGTTATAATTCTGGCAAAGAAAAACTTTCGTTTGCATTTGAATGGCTGAAAGCTAATCAATCGTCTAATGGAACTTGGG
Organism: Eubacteriales bacterium; assembly: GCA_045645175.1. Lineage (GTDB taxonomy): Bacteria > Bacillota > Clostridia > Oscillospirales > CAG-272 > CAKSQF01. Next base: position 4,518 of record JAZRIH010000081.1, read on the forward strand.
ATATGGGTGTTTCATCAAAGGACGGAGTACATTTTCCTCTGTCCGATCGTTGGAATACATCTGCAAGAGTTGCTGATTGTACACAGCGGATCGGAAAGCTGCTTTAAGTATACGAAATAACCACGTAAAAAGGGATGTGTATTACTACACATCCCTTTGGTTGTAATTTGGCATTCTAAGTAGAATTAGAAATTACTTAAACTTGCGCTTTCTTGCTGCCTCAGACTTCTTCTTACGCTTTACGCTGGGCTTGTCGTAC
>JAZRIH010000082.1:0-3845 GCA_045645175.1 Eubacteriales bacterium
CAGATTAACACTATGCTTGGCAACTTGTTAAGCAATGTCTTTAGTATCATCTGGAGTTGCGGCGTGCAAACCATTCTGTTCTTGGCAGGCTTGCAGAGCATTCCTGCACAGTTGTACGAAGTGTCCAAGATCGAGGGTGCGAACAAGTGGGAAGAGTTCTGGATGGTAACTGTTCCGAGCTTGCGCCACGTTATCACGCTGGTCTTAATCTACACGATGATCCAGCTGTTTACCGCAACGGACAACCCGGTTATGACACAGGCGTTCGAACTGTTACAGCAAAAACAGATCTACGATCAAAGCTCTGCTATGTTGTGGTTGTATTTCGGCATTGTTTTGGCGGTTATGGGTGTGGTTCTCGGTTTGTACAATCGTTTCTGCATCCGCAAATGGGAATAAACCGCATTACGTATTACTACAAAAAACCGATGTGCCTTTTAGGCACATCGGTTTTTCTGCCATAAGCAACCTTTTATAAAATCGGTATTGCATTATGAAAGTTTTGATGTTAAAATAAGATAGTGCTTATTTCTCCGTGAACACTAAAAAATTATGATAGAACAGAGAGGGATACGTAATGACAAAGATCAGCAAGTTCTTAGCATTGTGTTTCGTATTGATGGCATTGATCCTATGTATGGCACTTGCCGGTTGTAAAAAGACGCAAAGTCCTGACGTGGATGACGATACGCAAGTAACGACTACGGTACAAGCAGGTGGTTCGACAACCGAAATCCAAGTTGGTGAAGAGGGCTTTATGCCGGATGATGACGATGTTGTGGTTGGAATCGAAGGTACCAAATCCTCAAGCTCCGTTGCCACTTCGCAGTCTTCCGGTACGATGACATCTACCACAAAAAGCCAATCGACCTCGGGTAGCACTACATCAACGTCCAAGGGTGCCACAAAATCCCGAACCCCTGGTGAAACACCGATCTATTAAGCGTTGCAATAGTCAAATAAGCAATGAAAAGCCACCGTCCGTTATATCGAGGACGGTGGCTTTTTTTGACTCTTTTTAGCGGGGGATCGCTTGGATTTAGTGGGGACAGATTCGGTTGACGCGGCGAGTGAAGAGGCGAATAAGCCCAGCGAAACATCACCATTTTGCTGCAATTCGCGCTCAAAAGAAGGTGTGTGTCCGTATTGTTTGGTGTAAACACGCGAAAAGTATTCCAGAGAGGAGAAACCGCACATTTCTGAAATTTTGGAAATAGGATGCTCACTTTTTAGCAAAAGAGCAAGTGCGTTGGAGCAACGATAACGGTTGATGTACTCAACAATTGAAATACCGGTCTCCTTTTTAAAGAATTTCGACAGATACCAACGGGAGATACCCACCTGATTGCCAATCGTTTCAAGTGTTAGCGGTTGCGAGTAATGCTCGTGAATATACGACGTAATAGCTTGTAAAAGGGGAGGAGTACCATCTTCTTCTGAAGAGGTCTTTGTATGCTTCCGCAGGAGCTGTAACAGAATCAGCTGTATTAAATTTTGAATATATAAGTTATTCCATGCCAGCGCTTGCTTCTTTTCCCGTATTATCGAATGAAAAAGCTCAATAACCTTCGCATTCTTTATCAATCCTTCAAATGTGTAGGTCCACACTTTATTTCCCGCAGGCAATAAGGCCTCGTTGAAAGTTAAGATCCAAGCAACCAACGGCTCGTTGGTAACGCCGTGCATGAGGCGGTGTGTTTGGAGAGGGTTAATAACAACCAACTCACCGGCAACAGCGGTGAAAAACGAACCTTCCACAAAACACCCCAGTGTCCCTTGCTCCACCAAAATCAATTCCAGGTGATCGTGTCGATTGAAAGCAGAAGCATTTTCATTTTCAAAAGTTTCGCAACGAAGCGAAAATAACTCACCTTTTTTCAGGTGAGTTCCCAGCGGAATATTCTGCATGTTGTTGGCAGACGCGTTCATAAGCAACTCCTAAAATTAGCCAATATAATACAGGGGTGGGACAACATTAACACTTGCGTGCTAAAAGATAAAATGATATAGTAAAACTGTATATAATTCACAGTATTCTGCGACTTTCTGCCGTAAAGTATAGCATAATATCGACAAGATAGTCAAGAGGGTTTTTGTGAATAATACCGCACTACATATTGTGGCAGATTTGATATTAAGGAGAATGTCGAATGGGAAAAGAAAAAGTATTCAATGAGTTCATTCTGCACCGTAGCGAGCACAACCCGTTGCTATCACCGTCAGATTTTCCGGGCGGTTTTGCCGACTCGGTTATGAACTGCGGTCAGGTTATCCACGATGGCAAGATTACCTTGTTGGTAGCTGTTGTTTATCGCGGCAGATACAACGGCGCGGAAGCCGGTATTCACGTAGCGACCAGTGAGGATGGTATTCATTTTGAAATCAATCCCGAACCGCTCTGCAAACCTGTAGATTGGGCTCCCGGCTGGAAGGAAATGGACCGTTGGGTTATCGATCCGCGCGTAACAAAGATCGACGATACCTATTATATTGTTCGTCCCGGCCAGTGTCCCGCCGGTCCGGTTGCCTTGTTGGAGAAAACCAAGGATTTCAAATCGGTAGAATATATTGATTGCATTTCGTTACCTTCCAACCGTGTTCCTTGCTTGTTCCCCGAGAAGGTGAACGGCAGATATGCTCGGCTTGACAGACCGAATGCAGGCGGTATTTGGATTTCCTATTCACCCGATTTGGTTCATTGGGGCAGTTTCAAACCGCTGTTGATGCCGTGGGGCGCTTTCTTCGGCTTGAAGGTCGGACCTACCCCTCCGATCAAGACTAAAGACGGTTGGTTGGAGATCTTCCACGGTGTGTGGCGCAACTGTGCGAACGAGCGGTATTCACTGAGCGCGATGTTGCTTGACCTGGATGATCCCTCCAAGATCATCGGCAAGATGGAGAGCTGGATTTTGACCCCGCAAGCAGATTGCGAGCGTCTTGGAAACGTGAACAATGTTGTGTTTGCGTGCGGTGCTTTGGCGGACGAAGAGAAGGACGAGATCCGCGTGTATTACGGCGCAGCGGACGAGCACGTTTGCTTGGCAACCGGTTCGCTTAGCGAACTCATTGATGCTTGTAAAAAAGGAATCTAATAATTATTTTCTTAACGCAAAAGGAGAATGTCAAATGGCAAAAGAAAAGGTATTAAACGAGTTCATCTTACATCGTAGTGAGCATAACCCGCTGATTTCACCCACAGATTTTCCGGGCGGTATTGCTGACTCGGTTATGAACTGCGGTCAGGTTATCCATGACGGCAAGGTCACGTTATTGGTAGCGGTTGTTTACCGTGGTCGATTAAACGGTGCGGAAGCCGGTATCCACGTAGCAACCAGTGAAGACGGTATTCATTTCGAGATCAATCCGGAACCGCTGTGCAAACCCGTAGACTGGGCTCCCGGTTGGAAGGAAATGGATCGCTGGGTTATCGATCCGCGCGTAACGAAGATCGATGACACCTATTACATTATGCGCCCCGGTCAATGCCGCCCGACGCTTGCCCCTGTTGCTTTGCTTGAAAAAACTCAGGATTTCAAATCTGTTGAATACATGGGCTGTGTGGCTTTACCTGAAAACCGTGTACCGTGCTTGTTTCCCGAAAAGATCAATGGACGCTATGTGCGTCTTGACAGACCGTATGCAACCAAGAACACTCCTCAGGGTGGTATTTGGATCTCTTATTCGCCCGACCTCATTCACTGGGGCGATCACAAGCCGTTGTTGATGCCGTGGGGAGCATACTTTGGCTTGAAAGTTGGTCCGACGCCTCCGATCAAGACGAAGCATGGATGGCTTGAAATTTTCCACGGCGTATGGCGCAACTGTGCGAACGATCGCTATTCGCT
>JAZRIH010000083.1:0-2115 GCA_045645175.1 Eubacteriales bacterium
CCCTCTCTCTTTTACCAAACTATCCTGTACTGCTCATCGAGTTATCTGCAGAAAACGGCGGTGAACTTACACTTTCCCCGCTCATTGCACCTGATCGTACTACTGACGATTGCATTTTTTGGCATTTGACCGATACGCAAACGCTATTCCTCCATTCATGGAGCGCTGAGCACGGTCAAGTGTGGCTCATCGGCATGTTTGAGAGAAATTGCGACCGACTGTACTACGAGATTCGTGAAGCGGTAACCCCTCTCACCTACCATGATCTGCTCCGTGCTCATTGTGAGCAAATGTATGCCGCTACACAAGTTCTGCAAGTATATCGGAGCCATGATCGTCCCTCACTTCCTTCTCTGCCTGCCATTGCGCTTGCTGTACTATCCTCGACCGCTCCTGCCAAAGCGCTTCTTTCCCCTCTCTGTACGCCTGAATCCGCCAAAGATGATCTTTTGACGATCGGGCAGGAAAATTCCTTACTTTTGCCTGCCGCCTTGCTGATCTATTTGGCATTCTTCCCCGATGCACTTGAAATCTGTCAAACACCCATCGCCACACCTGTGGGAAATGAAAGCCTTTATCTCCGCGCCGCCCGCGTTATCGAACGAGCAATGGAAAATGCCCCTCATACACCTTTACTTGCTGGTTTGGTAGAAGCATTTGCAAGCCTTGCCTCCCGTTTGGGCGATCCCTCCGCATCTTTCTACGAAACCTTTGAACCATCGGTATCTGCTACCTATCCATCGGTGGGAAAAGATCCCCATTGGAATTGCCAAAGAACCACTCTTCTTTGCTTGCAAAAACTGGATGCCCAAGAGGATCGATCGGTTAATGCATTGTGGGATACCCTTTCTGCACAGCTCCCCTACACCTCCCCCGAGGACGGCGCATTGCTTTGGAGCGCAGTGTTATGGACCATGCTGGGATTTCGTCCGCAAACTCAAACGGCTCACTTTTCGCCCATGACAACCAAGGAAACTTATCATGCGAAAGTGGTGTACGGCCGGCAATATTCCATGGAACTCCCCTCCCAAGGTGAGTTCTCTCCTACCCAGAGCCAATCTGAGGTTTTTCTTTAAAAAATTCTGAAAAACTGTTGATTTGTTTTTCAAAAAAGTGTATAATATTAGAATTATCAATATGATTGACTCATTTGAAAGGAGGGATCGTATATCGAATCTACTCATGTTCATGCAATCGCAGAGATCAAGGTCCGAGAAATGCGATTGACTCCTCAAATTACCCTGCGGCATCTTCCTATGTCCACCCCCAAAGGAAATTATCTCTCTCTGCGAATGCTAACACCTTTGGATGAAATGACCTCCGCCAATGCGCTTCTCCCCTATGTGTTGGCAAGGGGAAGTGTACAGTACCCCGACGTTGAGCAAATCGACAAAGCCGCCGACCTTCTCTACGGAGCCGAAATCACCCCGATGGTGGGCTCCGAGGGAGAGTGGCAGGTCATCGGATTCTCCGCATCTTTTTTGGCAGATCGTATGGCCCCCGACAAATGTCTCATTCTGGAAGGCGTGCTGGATATTCTTTCTTCCTTGCTTTTGAATCCGCTCCTCGAAAATGGACTATTGCGAGGAGATTTCGTAGACAGTGAAAAGGAAAAGCTTTGTGACCGTCTGCGCAGTTTGGAGGATAATCCTGATCTGTATGCCATCAAGCGTTCCGAAGAACTCATGTGTCAGGGCGAAGCCTATGCCCGTTATGAGCGGGGCGATGAAAAAGAGGTTGCCGCACTCACCGCGGCGCAGTTGACCGATGCATGGAAAAAATTGCTCGCCACTGCTCCTCTGGTGATCACCTACGCTGGTGAATGCGAGGAAGAGCGATTGTCTTCCCTTTTGCGGAAATATTTTTCTTCTCTGATCAATGCCCCTCTCCCTCTTCCCCCTACTCAAGTGCTTCGTACTGCTCAAGGACCGCTTCGTCGGTTTGAAGAGCGTCTCCACGCAGGACAATGTCAGCTGATCATCGGTCTGCGCAGCGGCTCGATTCATTCGGATACAGATCACGCCGCATTTTCCCTACTCTTCGCCATGCTCTCCTCTGCACCTACCTCCCGTTTGTTCACCAAGATTCGGGAAGAACGATCCATTTGTTACAGTT
>JAZRIH010000084.1:0-9273 GCA_045645175.1 Eubacteriales bacterium
TCCTCAGTCTGAGGTAGACGCAGAAATGGGCGCAACTCAGGTAGCTGCACAGGCAAGACTGATGTCTCAGGCACTGAGAAAGCTCACCGGCGCAATTTCCAAGACCAACTGCGTGGTTATCTTCATTAACCAGCTCCGTACCAAGGTGGGTATCGTTTACGGTAACCCCGAAACCACTCCCGGCGGTACCGCGCTGAAGTATTACGCATCGGTGCGTCTGGACGTCCGCAGAACCGAAACCCTGAAAAACGGAACTGAAAGCTACGGTAACCGCACCAAGGTTAAGATCGTCAAGAACAAGGTTGCTCCCCCCTTCAAGGTAGCAGAATTCGATATCATCTACGGCAAGGGCATTTCAAAGATCAGCGAAATTCTCGATCTGGGCGTTCAGCTGGAGATCGTGGATAAGAGCGGTGCCTTCTATTCCTACAATGGCGAGCGTTTGGGTCAGGGTAAGGAAAAGGCAAAGGCATTTATGGAAGAGCATCCCGAAATTACTGCCGAGATCGAAGAGAAGATCCGTAACGCAAATGTAGAAATGGAACTGGAATCGGACGAGGATCCTTTGGACGGCGCTGATTTCGATATCGATCTGGGCTAATATGAAATTTATTTCCGGAAAAGAGCTTGCTCCTCCCGATTCGGCGCAGGACGAGCTTTTGGAGCAGGCGGGGGAGAAAAAATCCCGTAAAAAGGAAAAAACTCCCCCAACGGCACTCTCTACCGCACTCAGACTCCTATCTCTGGGCGATCACAGCAGTCTGCAATTGAGAGAAAAACTCTCGGCACGCGGATTCCAATCGGATGAAATCGAGGAAGCTTTGGTCTATCTCAAAGAAAAGCGTCTGCTCAATGACCTGCGATATGGGGAAAACCTCATTTTCTATCTGGCAGAGCGGAAGTTTTACGGGGCGTATAAGATCCGCATGGAATTATACCGCAAGATCGATCGGGAATATGCAGACGCCCTTTTGCCCGAGGCGCTGGAGGGATATGATTTCCCATCGCTGGCAAGAGCGTTTGCGGAGAAATCACCCAATCGTGGAAAGTCCCGTGAGCAGATGATCCGTCTGTTGCAGGCGAGAGGATATGCGGTGAAGGATATTCGCTTTGCCATTGCAGAGCGAGAATAAGCATCGCCAATTCCAATTGGCGAAGTAAACAAGCAAATAGAATAAAATAATTTACCAAAAAGTTCTTTGCCTACTTTCTTTCAAGAAAGTAGGTGGGGTGCAGGGGTGAACCCCTGCGGAGGATAAAACATGAAAGTTGGATTTGTATCACTTGGATGTTCCAAGAACCAGATCGATACCGAGCGTATGCTGGCAAAGGTAGCAGAAGCAGGATATGAGATCACCGGCGAGGACATCCAGGCAGATGTTATTATTGTCAATACCTGCGCGTTTATTGAAAGCGCAAAGCAGGAGTCGATCGACAATATTTTGGACGTGGCTTGGCTGAAAAAGCACCGTCATTTGAAGGGCATCGTTGTAACCGGATGCCTTGCAGAGCGTTATCAGGACGAAATCTTCAAGGAGCTTCCCGAGGTTGACGCAATCATCGGCGTAGGATCGCTGAATGACATCGTGCCTGCGGTAGAGGCGGCATATAAGGGAAAGAAGTATTCCTCTTACGGTGACAAAAATACCTCCGATCTGGGCGGTAACCGTATCATCACCACTCCTCACTATACCGCATATCTGAAGATCGCTGAAGGATGCGATAACCATTGTACCTACTGCGCAATTCCTATGATCCGCGGCAAATTCCGTTCCCGTCCCATCGAGGAGATCGTGGAGGAAGCCAAGGAGCTGGAAAGAATGGGCATCAAGGAGCTGAACCTCATTGCGCAGGATACCTCCCGCTACGGTCTGGACCTCTACGGCGATTATGCCCTGGCAAAGCTGGTAAAAGCCATCACCAAGGCAACCGAGATTCCGTGGATCAGACTCCTGTATTGCTATCCCGATAAGATCACCGATGAGTTGTTGGAAGAGTACAAGACCAATCCCCGTTTGGTGAAGTATATCGACCTGCCCATCCAGCACATCAATGACCGTATTCTCAAGGCTATGAACCGCCACGGCGATGGCGCGCTCATTCGTGAGACAGTTGCGAGAATCCGCAAAGCTGTGCCCGATATGGCGATCCGTACCACCGCTATCGTAGGCTTCCCCGGTGAGACCGAGGAAGAATTCGCTGAGCTGTGCCAGTTTATCAAGGAAACCAAGTTCACTCATTTCGGTGCATTCCCCTATTCCGCTGAGGAAGGCACTCCTGCCGCATCTCTGCCCGATCAGATCGACGAGCAGATCAAGCAGGACCGTTACGACGTGATCATGAGCACCCAGCTCCCCAACGTAGAGGCGTATAACCAGTCTATGCTGGAAAAGAGAGTAAAGGTAATCGTAGAGGGCTTTGACCCCGTTTCCGAAGCGTTCTTTGGACGTTCCGCGGCAGATGCCCCCGATATTGACGGTAAGATCTACTTTACCGCCGCTCCCGGCCAGCAACTGAAACTGGGAAGCTTCGCTTTTGTCAGAATCAAAGAAGTCATTGATTACGACCTTTTGGGCGTGAAGATCTGACCATTATTCGATTGGAATTATTCGGGTCATTTTTGGTCCGATCATAAAAGAAAGGAAAAATTATTATGAGTTGCCCTAGAAATCTGCCCAATATTCTCACCGTTATCCGCGCTATCCTGGTACCCGTGTTTATGGTACTGGTAATCTTCCCCCTGATGCCCGAAACCACCACCCGAATCGTATCCGCTGTTCTCTTTGCCGCTATTTCCTTCACTGATATGCTGGACGGCAATCTGGCAAGAAAGTATAACATCGTTTCCGATTTCGGTAAGTTCCTGGATCCTCTGGCAGACAAGCTGCTGGTGCTGGGCGCAATGCTCTCCCTCATCGTGTTCAACGGCTTCAATGAAACCGCAGGTGGCAAGACCTTCGCGATCGTGATGATTTTCGCTACCTTCGTGGTACTGGTTCGTGAACTGGCTGTTACCTCCCTCCGTCTGCTGGCAAAGAATGCTGACGGCAAGGTAATCGCTGCAAACATGGCAGGCAAGATCAAGACCGTTTCCCAGATCATCTTTGTCATCGCTGCTCTGGTTGAGCCTCTGTTCGTTGGCTACTATCCTGTAAACTTCCTGTTTATCTCCTATATTTCCCTGGCGATTATGGCGTACATGACCATCTATTCCGGCATTAAGTACTTCATGATCTACATTCCTATGCTGAAGAATTAAACTTCATTTTAGGATCTGAAATCTGAATTATCCACAATTACCACAAACTTATCCACATCTATGTGGGTAAGTTTGTGGATTTATCATCGTAATGGAAAGGAGCGCCGATATGACCCCTACCGAACTGTCGAAAAAATTAAAACTGGATCCCAAGGGTGTCTACCTCTTTTACGGAGAGGAAGAATATCTGAAGCGGCGCTATCTGGAGCAGATCCGTGAGAAGATCATCGGAGATGATCCTGCCGCCGCTTTCAATCACGTGAAGATCGAGGGCGATCTCATGGCGTTTTCTGCGGAGCTGGATGGACTTCCTCTCTTGGGAGGAGAACGGCTCATTGAGCTGTGGGACGTGGATTTTGCTAAAGTGAACGGCGATCAGCTGAAAGCTCTCTGTGAGCTTCTGTCGGCTTCTGAGGACACGGTGGTGATCTATACCCATCCCGATGAATTTCCCGAAGGAACGGCAAAAAAGCCCTCTGCACAGCTTGCGGCGATGTCCAAATGCACCCATGCGGTGAATTTTGAACGACAGAAGCCTGCGGCATTGGCGAGCTGGCTCAATCGCCACGCAACCGCCCAAGGATGCTTCATGGATCCTCAGCTTTGTAAGAAGATGATCGACTACTGTTCTGCCGATATGTTTGTACTGGCAGGCGAGGTAGAAAAGGTCTGCGGATATGTGTTGGCACATGGTAGAAACCGCGTGGAGGAAGCCGATATTTTGGCGGTGGCATCTCCCAACAGCGTATACGGCGCATTTGATTTTGCCAATGCGCTATTGGATCGGGACAAGGCGCGTGCCTTCGTTCTGCTGTCCGACATGATCCGCCGAAAGGAAAAGCCTCAGGACATTTTGGGAACCGTTTCCCGTATGATGAGCGATCTGCTCATGATCAGAGCACTTAGAGATGCGGGAATGACCCCTGCCGAGATGGCATCTAAACTGAAAATGCACGAATATGTGCTGTCCCTGCGACTGCAATCGGCGATGAAGCGATCGATGGAGAGTCTGGAACAAACGGCAATGCTCTGCCGTGAAGCCGACCGAAAGATCAAATCCACCCGACTCAATTCTTACCGCGTCATTGAACTGCTGATTTTGGAGTTATAACCATGGAAAGTGAAAAAATCACCCTTCGTCAAGTGGTGTTGGTGGAAGGAAAATACGATCAGATCAAGCTGTCGTCTATTCTGAATGCCACCATCCTCACTACCAAGGGTTTTGGAATCTTCAAGGAAGCCGAAAAAAAGGCGCTCCTGCGCAGACTTGCCAAAGAGCGGGGAATCATCGTAGTCACCGACAGCGATGGCGCAGGCCGTGTGATTCGCGGTCACATCGCCTCGATTCTGCCTAAGGAGCAGGTGAACCATCTGTATATTCCCAAAATCCAAGGAAAAGAATCCCGCAAAGCGGTGCCGTCTAAAGAGGGCACGCTGGGAGTTGAGGGCATGAATGCCGATTTTCTGCGAAGCTTGTTTGCCCCCTACGCAGTGGACGCATCTCATGTAAGCGGCGATGCTGTGGAAAAGTACCGCTTCTACGAGGACGGCTTTACCGGCGGTCCCGATAGCAGCGGACTGCGGCGGGAGCTAGCAAAGGTGCTCGCTCTTCCCGATGATCTTTCTGCCAATGCCATGCTGGAAGCCATCAATCTGCTGGGCGGTCTGCCCCTCTATGAAGAAGCGCTGAGAAAACTCAATCAATCTTTATCCGATTCGGAGGTACAATCATGAAATGTCCCAATTGCGGCTGTGTGGACAGCAAGGTTATTGATTCCCGTCCTACTGAAAACTCTGCCATTCGCAGACGCAGAGAATGTCCCGAATGTAAAAAACGCTTCACTACTTATGAGGTGTTGGAACAAGCCCCTTTGTTCGTCATCAAAAAAGACGGAACCCGTGAGGTGTTTGATAAGCAGAAGATCCTTGCAGGTTTGGTAAAATCCTGCTACAAGCGTCCCGTAAAGCCTGCTCAGCTGGATGATCTGGTGGACGATATTGAGGCGGAGCTCCTCAACAGCCTTCGCTCAGATGTGCCTACCACCGAAATCGGCGTAATGGTCATGGACCGTTTGCAAAAATTGGACGAGGTGTCCTATGTGCGATTTGCCTCGGTCTATCGTGAGTTCAAAGATATTGATACCTTCCTTGCGGCAATCAATCAGCTGCGAAGAAGAGATTAACAAAAATCCCTTCCATGAAATCATTTATGGAAGGGATTTTTCTATAGGAAATCATATTCGATTGAACCTGTGCATAGAGTAGGGCAAATCAAAGATTTGGAAGGCGGTAGATGGATGGGACTCATATGGAAGATCGGACTGCTGTTGATGCTGTGTGGAGTGTTGTTTTCCTGCACAGAAGATCCCTCGGGGGCGTTATCCTTTCAGAAAGAAGAATGCCGCTATACGGCAGAATGCAAGGTAAAAGGGGATAAGAAGGAGCAGGAGGGGGAGTATGTGGTGGAGATTCTTCACCGCCCCGATGGAAGCGGTGAGATCACCTTCCTCTCCCCCGAAACCATCGAGGGGTGCAAGTATCTCCGTACTCCCTCGGGGGAGTATTCCTTTCAGGCAGAGGATTTAGTATTTCCCGTGTCGAAAAATCCCACAAGCGAGGCGATCTTCAGCTTGTTTACCCTATCCGAGGATAGCTTGATCTCGGCAAAGACCGATAAAAACAGCGGCGAAGGGATCAATGTGCTCACCTTCGATGGAGAGGTCGTGCTCTATCTGGATCGCCGTGGGATACCCCTTTATTACGATCATCCTCTGTTGACCTTGACCGTCCGCGTTACACCTTGATATAGAAAATCCCCAACACCAATTCGTGTTGGGGATTTTGTTATATGCGTTTGCAAAGATAATAGTGGCGATGATCGTCTTCATCGGCAGGTTTGCCGCTCAGATCGCCCAAATGCTCAAGGATTTCAAATCCGTTTGCCAGCAAGGTTTGGCGAATGAAATCGGTGGGATAGCAACGCTCGGTCTGGGTCTCGGTAGTACGTTTCCACAGGCCGCTCTTTTGCTTCTCAAAGAAGTTCAGATGGAAGGTACACAGATGAGTATCCTCATCAAAAGTGTTCTCCCAGGCGCAGAAAACGCTCTTGTCTTCCAGCACATAGCAATTGTCGCCGTACACTTGGCGGAATTTGCAGGGAGTGTTGACGTCGAAGAAAAGCAGACCGTCGGGCTCAATGTAATTGTGGAGCAGGGAGATGACCTTTTCAAATTCGCCGTCCTCGGTGAGGTAATTGAAGCTGTCCAGACAGCAGAGCGCGCCTTTAACGGTGCCGTACAGGTCAAGCTCGGTCATGTCCTGACAAAGGAGCAGGGGGAAGAATTCTTCGTCCATGCACTTATCCCGCGCCTCACACAGCATTTCGGGAGAAATATCCACGCCGATGAGATCATATCCCAGCTTCAGCAGAGGGAGCATCAGATTGCCGGTGCCGCATCCCAGATCGAGAATCAGATCGCCTTCTTTGATGCCTGCTTTTTGGAGTGCATTTTGGAAATAATTGCACCAAAGGGAGTAATTGACTTCGGTATTCAGTCGATCGTAAAAGGGGGCAAGTTTTTCGTAACAGCTCATGATTGGCTATCCTCCGAATCGGTAGGGACATCTTCGGTCTGCGTCAACAACGTGTCAACTGCGCTTTCTTTCTTGCGGGGTTGAGGGAATGTCATGGAAAACAGACGGGAGAAGGCATAGAGTGCCATGGAAAGGAGGAAGAAGTATACGGTGAGCTCAGAGCCAAGGGTTTGCCAGCCCATCATAGACAGCAGCAGATTGCTAAATGCATCGGCAAAGGCAAACACTACAGCGAGAGTAGAAAGTGCAAAGTAGATCTTACGGCTGCCAAGTCCCCGTGCTGCCCGCAGTTCAGCAATGAGGAAGAGCATTACCGACAGGAGGGCCATTAGATGAAGGATGCGGCGGGGAGACATGAGCAGGTAGCGCATATCGAAATAAACTCGCATAGCGATGGAAGCGGTGAAAAATAATACCGCAGTGATGCCCAGAGGGTGATTGATTCCTTTGAAATAGTAAAGCAGGAAGTGGAAGACGGAAGGAATTGCAGTCAGCAGAGAAAGCAGGAGCATGGTGCGCGCGGTGGAATCGCTTTCCAAACGGGAGGCGAGGAGGGTAGACAGCGAATCGGCGGGATTGGTGCGGAAGATAAAAACAGAGAGCAGTACGCTTGCCAGAAATCCTGCGCAGATGAGCATAGAAAAATCGCTGAAAGTGGAGCGGGGAGGATTAAACTCCTCGCAGGATTGCTTTTTGGGAAGTGTCAGGGAGAGTGCCACTACAGAAGCGCCGGCTAGTGTCCACAGCCATATGGTCAGCGTGGAAAGCGGTCCGTGATGATATAAACCGGTGTCAAATTCGTATCCGGTGAGGTAAAAACACAGTTGGATCACGCCAAGGAGGATGGCGAGTCCCGCAGATAGCAGAGTGATGATCTTCTGACGGGTTTGGATCTTGGATGGGGTGATGGACATTTTCATCACATCCTTTCGATGATTTGAGAATCTTCTCGTTCATTCTGTACAGCCCCCAAAAAGGGGGCTGTGGGGGAAAACTTTTCACAGCCTGTGGAAAACCCTGTCGATACTGTGTAAAACTTTCTGAAAAATCAATGAAAATGCAGATAATTCTTTCTTTTTCGAGGGATTTTTTCCTTATTTGGCAAGTGCGTAATCCACAAGGGAATCAATAACCTGTGCATAACTCATTCCGCCTGCCATAAACAGTTTGGGATACATACTGATGGAGGTGAAGCCGGGGAGAGTGTTGATTTCATTGAAGACGAAGCTTCCGTCAGCCTTGAAGAAGAAGTCTACACGGGAGAGACCGCTACAGCCCAGACGGCGATAGATCTCGCAAGCCGCTTCACGGATAGCTGCCATCTCTGCCTCGTTCAGACGGGCGGGGATAAAGTAGGAAGCGGTGTCGTTGTGATACTTGGTTTCGTAGTCGTAGAAATCGCTGCCGGGATCGATCTCGCCTGCGATGGAGGCGATGGGCTCCTCGTTGCCCATTACGGCAACCTCTACCTCGCGACCTTCGATGAATTCTTCCACCAATGCGAGAGTATCAAAACGCAGGGCGTTTTCCAGAGCATTGTGAAGATCTTCAGGCTTGCGCACCTTGCTGACGCCTACAGAGGAGCCTGCGGCAGAGGGCTTGACGAATACGGGATAGGACAGCTTTGCGATTTTTGCCGCTACATTGTCGAAATCCAGCGCCAGATCACGGCGGGAAACGAATTCCACTTTCGCCTGAGGGATGTTATAATTGTTCAGCACCGCTTTGGTGGAGAATTTATCCATGCAGACAGCAGAGGAACGGCAATCAGGGCCTACGAAGGGGATGCCCGACAGCTCCAACAGACCCTGCAGGGTGCCGTCTTCGCAATGCGCGCCGTGCATAACGGGGAAGACTACGTCGATGGGGAGCTTGCGGTAGGAATCCTCACCCAGCACCAGAAGGGCGTGGTCAGCCTTGGAGGGGGAGAGAACAGCGGGGGTGCAGGCAGGATCTTCAAACCAAGTATTTGCCTTGATCTTTTCAATGGGACCTTTGTAGAGATACCACTTGCCGTCACGGGTGATGCCTACAAGGGTAAGATTGTATTTGGTGCGATCGTAGTTTTCGATCACAGAGGTAACGCTGGAGAGAGAAACATCATACTCGGTGGATTCGCCGCCGAACAGACAACAAAGATTCAACATAAGTAAAATACCTTTCGTGGATTAATTTTCGTCAGAGGGAGTTTGATTTTTCGCCGCTTCTTCTTCCAAGGGGCGATAGTACATTCTCATGCGGATATATAAGTATACGCAAGAACAGACAGAGGATATGAAATAAGCAAGGGCAATACAGATCGCTGCGGGAATCAGCAGCCACCATCCGGCAAACCAACGGAAAAAGACGAACAGGAAGGTGAGAATGGATATTCCTGCGCCCAGTCCCAAGCCGTATTCAAAGGTGATGCGCTTGGCATA
>JAZRIH010000085.1:0-8087 GCA_045645175.1 Eubacteriales bacterium
TTACAACTTCACTGCACTGAACACACCGGAGGATCATCCGGCAAGAGATATGCAGGATACCTTCTACCTGTCCCCTGAGTTCTTACTCAGAACCCAGACTTCCGCAGGTCAGATTCACGTTATGGAAAACAAGAAGCCACCTATCAAGATTTTATCCCCTGGTAAGGTTTTCCGTTCCGACGACGACGCAACCCATTCCCCAATGTTCACACAGATGGAAGGTCTGGTTGTAGACAAGGGCATCACCATGGGCGACCTGAAGGGTATGCTGGAAACCTTCGCCCGTCAGATGTTCGGTGACTCCACCAAGCTCCGCTTCCGTCCTCACCACTTCCCCTTCACCGAACCCTCTGCAGAGGTTGACGTATCCTGCTTCGTTTGCGGCGGCAAGGGATGCCGTGTATGCAAGAACGAAGGCTGGATCGAAATTCTCGGCGCAGGCATGGTACACCCCAACGTACTCAGCGGTTGTGACATCGATCCCGAAGAGTACAGCGGCTTCGCCTTCGGTATGGGTATCGAGCGTATCGTTATGATCAAGTACGCTATCGACGATATGCGCAATCTCTACGAGAACGACCTTCGCTTCCTCTCCCAGTTCTAAGATTGAAAGGAGAATGAGATTATGAATCTTTCCATGAATTGGCTGAACGATTTCGTCAGCACCAAAGATATTAAACTCCAGGACTACTGCGACCGCATGACCGACACCGGCTCCAAGGTTGAGGGCTATGAGGTCATGGGCGGTGACATCGACAATGTTATCGTTGGTAAAATCATCTCCATCGTTTCTCATCCCGACTCCGATCACATGGTGATCTGTCAGCTGGATTTCGAGGACGGCAATGAGCCCACTCAGATCGTTACCGGCGCATCCAACGTATTCGTAGGCGCACTGGTTCCCGTTGCCAAGGCACCTGCTAAGCTGCCCGGCGGCGTATCCATCAAAGCAGGCAAGCTCCGCGGCATCGCTTCCAACGGTATGCTCTGCTCCATCGCTGAGCTGGGTCTGACCAAGAACGACGTTCCCTACGCCGAGGAAGACGGCATCCTCATTCTGGAAGAGGATTGCAAGCCCGGCGACGACATCCACGACGTATTCGGCCTCACCGATGCAACCGTAGAGTTCGAAATCACCTCCAACCGTCCCGACTGTCTGTCCGTTATCGGTCTGGCAAGAGAAACCGCAGTTTCCTTCGACCGTCCCTGGACTCTCCCCACCCCCGTTGTAACCGAGGCAGGCGGCGACATTGCCGACTACCTGTCCGTTGACGTTGAAAACGGTGCGCTCTGCCGCCGCTACGCTGCAAGAGTGGTCAGAAACGTCAAGATCGAACCCTCTCCCAAGTGGATGCGCGCAAGACTGCGTGCCGCAGGTGTTCGTCCCATCAACAATATCGTTGACATCACCAACTACGTAATGCTGGAATACGGCCAGCCCATGCACGCCTTCGACTATGCGATGCTGGACGGCTCTCACATCATCGTTCGCAACGCCGCAGAAGGCGAAAACTTCCGCTCTCTGGACGATCAGGATCACATCCTGGATGCAGACACCCTGGTAATCGCCGACGAAAAGAAGGCAGTTGCTCTGGCAGGTGTTATGGGCGGTGCTAACTCCGAAATCAAGGACACTACCACTACCGTTGTTTTCGAATCCGCTAACTTTGACGGCGCAACCGTCAGAATCGGCGCAAAGAAGCAGGGTATGCGTACCGAATCCTCCGGCCGTTTCGAAAAGGGTCTGGACCCCGAAAATGTAATGCCCGCACTGGACCGCGCTTGCGAGCTGATCACCCTTCTGGGTGCCGGCGAAGTGGTTACCGGTTGCATCGACGTATACAAGGGCAAGAAGACTCCCGCTACCATCGCGCTGGATCCCGCTAAGATCAACTACTTCCTGGGCACCGATCTGGCTCCCGACTACATGGAGCGCATCCTCACCGATCTGGGTTGCACCATTGCCGACGGCAAGGTTACCGCACCTTCCTGGAGAGACGACCTGGGCTCCATGAACGACATCGCTGAAGAAGTGATCCGTATTTACGGCTACAACAAGATCGTATCTACTCCCTTCAGCGGCGCAGTTACCGCAGGTACCCTCACTCCCCGTCAGGCATACAAGAAGAGCCTGCAGGACCTGCTGTTGGGCATGGGTCTGTATCAGGCAAACACCTTCTCCTTCGTATCTCCCCGCAACATCGACAAGATCGGTCTGCCTACCGATGCTCCCGAGAGAAACGCAGTTGTGATCTCCAACCCTCTGGGCGAGGACACCAGCGTAATGCGTACCACCCTGATCCCCGGTCTGATGGACGTGCTCTCCCACAACATCGCTTACGGCACTCAGTCTGCCATGATCTACGAGCTGGGTCACATCTATCTGCCTAAGGCTGATCCTACCGAACTTCCCGACGAGCCTCTGATGCTGGCATTCGGTTTCTACAACGCAGGCAATTTCTACACCTTGAAGGGTATGGTAGATACCATCCTGGAAGATGCCGGTCTGTCCCGCATCCGCTACGCATCCTGTAAGACCAATCCCACCTTCCATCCCGGCAGATGCGCTGAAGTATTCGTTCGCGGCAATCTGAAGATCGCTACTTTGGGTCAGATCCATCCCACCGTTGCGGCAAACTACGGCTTCAACCAGCCCGTATTCGTTGCCTACATTCCCTTCGAGACCCTCTTTGAGGTTGCTAACTTCAAGAAGCAGTACAAGGCGCTGTCCAAGTATCCTGCTGTAACCCGTGACTTCGCATTCGTTTGCGAACGCGCGCTGGAAGTCGGCACCATCGAGGAAGTGATCCGCAAGGCTGCAGGCAAGCTCATCGAAAAGATCGAGCTGTTCGACATCTACACCGGTGACAAGATCGACAGCACCAAGAAGAGCGTTGCATACCGCCTCACCTTCCGTGCTCCCGACCACACCCTCACCGATGACGAAATCGTCAAAGCTTGTGACAAGATCCTCGCTGCCCTGAAAAAGCAGCTGGGCATCAGCGTGAGAGAATAAATTATTCCCAAGGGGGACTTTCTTGAAAGAAAGTCCCCCTTAGCCCCCCAAAGAACTTCTAAAAAAGTCCGACGAATACTCGTCGGACTAATTTTTTGCTTTTCACTTTTCACTTTTCACTCTTCACTACCTACGCTGTCTCTCCACGTATCATCGGGCGACCGGGTGGTTCCGTCGGGACAGAAGACGAATTCCTTGGTGTTATAGATCAGTAGCGGCTTTTTCCGCTTGGCATCCCGATCCAGTACGATATAATAGGTGTCGCCAGCCTCGGCGCGATCATAAAGATCTTGGTCACGGTCGGCTGAATATTGTTTACTCCAAGTGTAATGAGGACGATCGGGAATCTTGTATTCTCCAAAATAACGGAAAATCAAAATGTAGATATCGTATACCCTAGTACGATATCCTTTTCTGTAACGGTACACTTCCCGAACTGTATAGGAGATCAACTGGTCCTCCACGATCTCCAGCACCATCCAATCTATCTTTTGATATCTGCGG
The DNA here is from genome assembly GCA_045645175.1 of Eubacteriales bacterium. Classification (GTDB taxonomy): domain Bacteria; phylum Bacillota; class Clostridia; order Oscillospirales; family CAG-272; genus CAKSQF01. The sequence goes on from JAZRIH010000085.1 coordinate 3,521, forward strand.
TAATACCACCAAACGAACCAAACCACACACAAAGCATACCCACCCAAGATGCTTACCGTATACAAATCTCGTTGCTGACGATCGGTTTGTCCCCACACTGGCAAAAAAGCAATCAGCATCACAAGGATCTGCAAAAATGCAACCGCAATGACGATTGCCAAAACATTCATCTTGTATGTACTCTTCATATCCTCCCGACAGCGGGAAGGGGTCAGTATTTCTCGTTTCATGCCTCGCTCCTATTCCACGTTTATACTGTCTCTCCAGGAGGAGCGAGACTTTTTCTCTGTCCCGTCCGGGCACAATTCAAACAGCTTAGTGTTGTAAAACTCCAGTACGCTTGGATCGGCATCGCCTTTCAGCCGCACGATATAAAAGGTATCTCCTGCAACAGAGGTATTGTAAATCCCCCTATAACTCATGGAATACAGCTCGCTCCAAGCATAGTACTGCCTTTCAGAAACCTCCACTTTTCCATGCTTCTGAAATTCCAGCACGTAGAAAAGCTGATAGCTCTGTTCGCGCGGGCGCCCGTCTTCGTAAGCACGTTTCAGGGTATCTTCCACGATTTCAATTCCATTTTTAACACTATACAGATACTGCTTTTTTTCCTTTGGCCGCTGAACAAACCAGATGTGCAACAGCACGACGGGAGGAATCGCGCACAACACTCCAAGCAACAAATAAACAAAAATCGGAATCTCACCCGAAATCAGCTTCAAGGGAAGACAAAGCAGTAGTCCCCAAATCAAGCTGACCACCAGGGTAAAGCCTATCCAAAAGAGAGTGGCTAACCGTTCTTCTTTGGCACTCACCTCTTTCTCTTTCAACAATCTTGCTTTGCAATCGGCAAGGGTCAAGATCTCTTTTTGCATACCGATTCTCCTTTCGAATGATGCAATCAGTATACCATAATTCCCCGATTTTGTCAACACGCCCGAAGTTCACAAAAAGTTCACAAATAAATGTGCAGTATTATCTGTACAATTGTAATATTTTACTGTATAATAAAACTAAACTGCCCATAGAATTGGGTAGACTGTATATTTTATTTCATCCGTTAAGGAGGAATCCCCCATGTCCAACACCCTTCCCTACATTGCCCCCAAGCGAGTATTGCTTTCTGCAAGCTTTATCGAGGGCGAGGCTCATGTAGCGAATCTGTATCATTCCGATGATCACTTCCGCATCGAGCTCAGCTCCGGCCCCGAAATGACCTGGATTGGTCCCGCAAACACCGGCATTTCCGGCCCTCACACCCTGAAGGCATCCGGCCGCATTAAGAACGGCGGAAAATACTCCAAGACCATTTTCCACGAGTTGAACATCCCTGTTGGTCCCGATACTACTATGAAGTATCACATCTTCCCGTCCATGCACGGCAAGCGTTACGACCACAACTACACCCAGATGTACTTCTGCTTCGACATCCTCTTCTCTGACGGCACTCAGCTGTCCGAGCTGGGCGCGTGCGACCAGAACGGCACCGGCTTTACCCCCGTTGCACAGGGTCAGTCCCGTATTCTCTACGCCAACCAGTGGAACCAGGTTGTCTGCCGCATCGGCGACTTCGCCGCAGGCAAGATCATTCAGAGAATCTCCCTGAAGTATGACAAGCCCTCCGGAATGGGCGAATTCGTCACCTACTTCGACGATTTCTCCATCTACGATCAGGCACGCACCAATTACACCCGTCCCTGCCACTACATCAACCCTCTCCGCGGTACCAACGACTCCCCCAACTTCTCCCGCGGTCTGACCACCCCCGCAATCTGCACTCCTCAGGGCTTCAATATGTATGCGCCCTGCACCAATCACGGCGGCAGTAAGCACTACGACTATTTTGCTCGTCATCTGGACTCCATTTCCATCTCCCATGAGCCCTCCATTTGGATCGGCGACCGTGGTACTTGGCAGTTCATGATCAACACCAGCCGTAATGCAGCTGAAGACAAGGCATACTCCACCCGTAACCAGAGAAACTTCTTCTCTCATGAGGACGAGCTTGCTCTTGCACACTACTACTCTGTTCTGTTCCACGCAAACGGCGGTGACGCCGCTAACTCCAAGCTGGAAATGACTCCTACCAGCCACGGTGTGTGCGTACGTTTCCACTACCTCCACACCAAGCGCCGTCGTTCTGTCCTGTTCGACAGCCAGAATGCTGACGGTGGTATCAACTTCGGTACCGATGGTTCCTTCACCGCATACAGCGAGCACAAATCCAATGGCTCTGGCCGTGTATTCATCTACGGTATGTTCTCCTCCAAGCCTATTGCTACCAGCACCAACGGTAAGTACGGCATCGCAACCTTCGGCGAAGACCTGATCGAAATGCGTTTTGCTACCTCTTACATCAGCTACGCACAGGCTAAGAAGAACTACGAGCTGGAACTGAAGGATCGTTCCTTCGAGGAAATCTGCGAAGATGCGGCTAATATGTGGGATGACGTATGCTCCTGCATCACCGGCATTAAGGGCGCTTCCGAAGTGCAGATGGAAAACGTCTACTCCGGTTTGTACTACCTCTATAAATACCCCAACACCATCGCAGAAAACACAGGCACCAAGGAAGAGCCTGTTCTGAAATATCGTTCTCCCTACACCGAAAAGGTTGAGAGCGGCGATATGTATATCAACAACGGCTTCTGGGATACCTACCGTACCTGCTGGGCAGGCTACGCACTCTTCTCTCCCGAGAAGTTCCCCACTCTGCTGGATGGCTTTGTAAAACACTATGAAGACTCCGGTCTGATCCCCAGATGGTCCGCTCCCGGCGGTGTCAACTGCATGGTTGGTACCTCCTCCGACGTTATCTTCGGCGACGCGGTTGCCAAGGGATTTGACAATTTCAAGGTAAGAGCCGCATACGAATCCGCACTGAAGAACGCCTGCGTATACTCCCCCAATCCTCCTGACGGCGGCCGTGAACTGCTGGACCGCTCCATCTTCCTGGGCTACACTCCCGGTTCTCACGAGCACTTCTCCTGGTCTATGGAAGGCTATATCAACGACTACGGTATCGCTCAGATCTCCAAGTACCTCTACGAGAAGGAAACCGATCCCGAGCAGAAGGAAAACTATCTGGCTGAGTACAAGTACTTCCTGAACCGTTCCAAGAACTACGTTCAGCTCTTCTGGGACAACGGCGAGGGCGTAAAGAACAAGTGGTTCCGCGGTAAGATGGTAGACGGCCACCACCACAAGCGCAACGATTACGAAGGCAAGTTCGATCCTCTCTTCTGGGGTAACGACTTTACCGAAACCGACGCATACAACATGGCAGTATCGGTTCCCTTCGACGGTAAGGGTCTGTCCAATCTGTACGGCGGCAAGGACGCACTGGCTAAGAAGATCGACTCCATCTTCGAGACCTACGACATCTTCCGCGGCTACGGCTCTATTGACGAGCACACCGGTATTCACGAGCAGAGAGAAGCACGTGAAGTTAAGATGGGTCGCTACGGTCACTCCAACCAGCCCTCTCACCACATCATTTATATGTACAACTTTACTTCCGAGCCTTGGAAGGCACAGAAGTACAGCCGTGACGTAACACACAGACTCTACACCGGCGGTAAGTTCGGTCAGGGCTTCCCCGGCGACGAGGACAACGGCGAAATGTCCACTTGGTACATCTTCTCCGCAATGGGCTTCTATCCTCTGTCTATGGGCAGCGGACAGTATGCGATCGGCTCTCCTCTGTTCGATGAGATCTCTGTAAACTTCTCCGGCAAGACCCTGCGTATCGTTGCTGAGAACAACTCTCCCGAAAACGTATACGTTCAGTCTCTGACTGTAAACGGTGAGTCCATCGACCGCACCTTCATCACCCACGATGAGATCAAGAACGGCGGCGAGATCGTCTTCACCATGGGTCCCAAGCCTGCTGACTGGGGTAACGAAGCGCCTATGTCCCTGACTCAGGGCGACGCTCCCGCAAAGCCTCTCACCGACCTGTGCGTACCCACTATGCCCATCGTAGTTGCTGAAAAGCATGATACTACCGCAGTTGAAGTTGACACCGTCTTCACTCTGGAGAGCGAAGTCTCCGCAATGACGGACAACTCCTCCAAGACCGATGCGTACATCGAGGACAACGGCGTATTCACCTACTCCTTCGTAGAGCCCAAGCAGGTTGATATCCTCACCCTGACTTCCTCCTTCGATCCCGTAACCGTTCCCAAGTTCACTCTCTACGCCGCTGACAACGACGGCGAATGGGAAGAGCTCTGCTCTCGTGAGAACGTTGCATTCGAGTGGGCACAGTACACCCGTCCTTTCCTCACCGGCGCTACCAAGGCATATAACCACTACAAGCTGGTATTCGACAAGGCTACCATCATCGCCGAAATCGAAATGCTGGGTAAGTAAGGGGCTACGGCTTAGGGAAACTTTTTGAAAAAGTTTCCCTAAGAACCCTTCAAAAACTTAATCAAAAAGCCCGCACAAATACTTGTGCGGGCGAATTTTATATAAAACAGGACGGCATCAGCCGTCCTGTTTGTTTTTCTGTTTCCCGCAAAATTGCTTCGCAATTTTGCTTTAGAGAGTTTTAGGAAGTCCG
>JAZRIH010000086.1:0-10584 GCA_045645175.1 Eubacteriales bacterium
AATCGCGCAGAATGCGCAAATGAAGCCCATCACCAAAATTGCCGAGGACCTCGGAATTTGCGAGGATGAGCTGGAAACCTACGGCCGTTTCAAAGCTAAGATCAACGACCGTTTCATCAAGAGAAACGCTGACCGTCCCGACGGCAAGCTGATCCTTGTTACCGCCATTAACCCTACTCCTGCTGGAGAGGGAAAGACTACCACTACCGTTGGTCTGGGACAAGCAATGGCACGCATCGGTAAAAAGGCTGTGATCGCTCTCCGTGAGCCTTCTCTGGGCCCTGTATTCGGCGTCAAGGGCGGTGCGGCAGGCGGCGGCTATGCTCAGGTCGTTCCTATGGAGGACATCAACCTTCACTTCACCGGCGACTTCCACGCCATCACCGCGGCAAACAATCTGCTGTCGGCTATGATCGACAACCACATCATGCAGGGTAATGTGCTGAACATCGACCAGCGCCGTATCCTGTTCCCCCGTGTTACCGACACCAATGACCGTGCGCTGAGAAATATCATCGTTGGTCTGGGTAAGAAGGTAGACGGTATTCCCCGTGAAGACCACTTCATGATCACCGTTGCCAGCGAGATCATGGCGATCCTCTGCCTTGCTGAGGACATTGTCGATCTGAAGGCAAGACTGGGTGAAATGCTGGTGGCATACACCTACGATAACAAGCCCGTATATGCACGCGAGATCGGCTGTGTTGGCTCTATGGCTGCACTTTTGAAGGACGCAATGTCCCCCAATCTGGTGCAGACTCTGGAAAACACTCCTGCGCTGATCCACGGCGGTCCTTTCGCTAACATTGCTCACGGCTGTAACTCGGTAAAAGCTACCAAGCTGGCCATGAAGCTGGGCGAATATGCCATCACCGAAGCAGGCTTCGGTGCTGACCTGGGTGCTGAAAAGTTCCTGGACATCAAGTGCAGAGCGGCAGGCATTGCGCCTTCCTGCGTAGTACTGGTTGCAACTGTTCGTGCGCTGAAGTACAACGGCGGTCTGAAGAAAGATCAGCTGGCTGCAGAAAACCTTCCCGCACTGGAGAAGGGCATCTGCAATCTGGAAGCTCACATCGATAACCTCCATCGCTTCGGTCTGCCCGTAGTAGTTGCTATGAATCGTTTCGGTACCGACAGCGAGGCTGAACTGGAACTGGTTCGCACCACCTGCGAAGCGAAGGGCGTTAAGGTTGCACTGTCTGAGGTATTTGCCAAGGGCGGCGAAGGCGGCATCGAGCTGGCAAATCTGGTTATCGAGGCTTGCGAACAGCCCTCCGACTTCAAGCACCTCTATCCTTCCGAAATGCCTCTCAAGGACAAGATCACTACCATCGCTACCGAGATCTACGGTGCCAAGGGCGTGAACTTCGAGGCAACCGCGCTGAAATCTCTCTCCGAGATCCGCGCGCTGGATTCTGCTTACGAGAATCTCCCCATCTGTGTTGCCAAGACCCAGTATTCTCTGTCGGATGATCCCACCCGTCTGGGCAGACCCTCCGATTTCACCATTACCGTTCGTGATGTAAAGCTGTCCGCAGGCGCAAGATTTGTGGTTGTTTACACCGGTGCCATCATGACTATGCCCGGTCTGCCCAAGGTTCCCGCCGCACTTTCCATTGATGTGACCGACGACGGTCAGATCATCGGACTTTCTTGATCTATATACTATGAACACCAAACTGATTTATAAAATCCTTTCCCACAACGTAAAGGAAACCGAATCTGCCGGAGCACTTTTGGGTGCGCTTCTGAAAAAGAACGATTTCGTGGCGATGTACGGTGATTTGGGTGTGGGCAAGACCGCATTCGTCCGCGGCGTGGCAGCCATTGTTGCGCCCGATGCGGACGTGTGCTCTCCCACCTATGCCATCTGCAACGAATACGAAGGCAAAAATTGCACCCTCTGTCATTTCGACGTTTACCGTGTGTCGGGAGAAGAGGATCTCTATGCCTGCGGCTTCTACGATTACGCAGATTGCATCAGCATCGTGGAGTGGAGCGAGAACATTCCCTTCGCTCTGCCCGAGCATTATTACCGCGTGTCCATTGCCAAGGTGGATGGCGGAGATCTGGATCTGCGTACCGTGACCATCGAAGAGGTGGGTGAGGGCGCATGAAGATCCTTGCCATTGAAGCCTCTGCACATACCGCATCGGTTGCGGTATGTGAGGACAATTTCCCCTTGGCGGCAATGACCCTTCAAAACGGTCATACCCATAGCGAAACCCTTTTGCCTATGGTGAATCAGCTCTTTGCTCATGCCGGTCTGACGGTTGCGGACATCGACCTGTTTGCCGTTCCCGTTGGTCCCGGTTCTTTTACCGGTATCCGTATTGGCGTATCGCTGATCAAGGGTCTGGCATTTGACAGCGGAAAACCTTGCGTAGGTCTGTCTTCGCTGGAAGCTATGGCATATAATCTGGCAGGCTGTCCCGGGATTCTTTGTCCCGTCATGGACGCCCGCCGAAATCAACTGTATAACGCCCTCTTTACCTGGAAGGACGGCGCATTGGTCCGTCTGAGCGAGGATCGATTGATCCCTGCATCGGAACTTGCCAAGGAGCTTGCGGCATACGGACAGCCCGTGTATGTCACCGGAGAGGGAAGCGCTATTTTGCAAAAGGCAGTAGCCGATACAGCAGAGCTTCGTTTCCCCTCGCCCCTTATGGCGACTCAAAACGCAGTCAGCGTAGCACAGCTTGCCCTTGTTGAATATAGAAAGGGCAATGCGGTCAATGATTTCGAACTGCTTCCCGTCTATCTGCGTCCCAGTCAGGCTGAGCGTGAGCGCAACGAGCGTTTGAGTGCAGAGGGACAGTAACCCACATTTTTGATTTTTACATTTTCGGAGGAATTTATGAAAACAATTGCATTTGGCTGTGACCACGGCGGCATCGCCATGAAGGATGCGGTAATCACCCATCTGAAAGAAGCAGGCTATACTGTAATCGATTGCGGCTGTGATAGCGAAGCATCGGTAGACTATCCCATTTACGCTGATAAGGTTTGCAATGCAATCACCGCTAAGGAAGCAGATCTGGGTATCCTCATCTGCGGTACCGGTCTGGGTATGTCCATTGCCGCAAACAAGCATAGCGGCATCCGTGCATCTGCTTGTGAAAACACCTTCTCCGCTCGCATGACCCGTGAGCATAACGATGCCAACATCCTTTGCCTGGGCGCACGTGTGATCGGTGTCGGTCTTGCGCTGGATATGATCGATCTGTTTGTGACCACCGAGTTTGCAGGTGGACGTCATCAGAAGCGTGTGGATATGCTCAATGCACTGGACAAGTGAGTTCCCCAATAGAATAGGATAATATTTTGAAGCGATTTTTATCTCTTCTGCTTTGCCTGACACTCCTGCTTTCACTTGCAGGAGTGTCGTCCTCTTGCAAGGCAGATTTTAATTCGGGGGACAAGCCCTTGGTGGTGACCACCATTTTTGCCCCCTATGATTTTGCAAGATCGGTGGGCGGCGACCGCATTGAAGCCCACGTGCTGGTGACCGTCACCGACAGCCACAGCTTCTCTCCCACAGCCGCCGATATGGCACTCATCGAGGAGTGCGATCTCTTCGTCTATACGGGCGGCGACGGCGATCGTTGGGCGGAGGATTTTCTTTCCACCATCGACACCTCTGATAAGGTGATCATCAATATGATGGAGCTTTGCCCCCTTTGTGAAGGGGACACCCATGATCATGATCACGGTGAACATGACCATGATCATGCAGAAGCCGAAGCCTACGACGAGCACGTTTGGATGGATCCCGAGAATGCCATGCGGATCACCGAAGCCATTCGAGATGGCCTGATCTCTATCGATGCAGAAGGGGAGAGCACCTACCGTGCTTCCGCGAAGGACTATCTCGCCTCTCTCAGCGAACTGGACAAGGCGTTTTATGAAATGGCTTCTAACGCACAGCGCAATACGATTGTGGTAGCCGACCGTTTCCCTTATCGCTATCTTTGTCATGCCTATAACCTTGAGCCGATTGCCGCGCTGTCGGGTTGCGGTTCAGCATCCGATCTCACGGCTATCGCCTACGAGGAGCTGGCGCACCATGTGAAGGAGGACGGCATCCCCGTGATCCTTTGCACCGAGTATTCGGATCGCTCTATTGCTAACACGGTCCTGCGGGAAGCGGGTGGATCTGTTGAGATCATGCCTCTCCATTCTTGCCATACGCTGACTAAATACGAAATTGCCAAGGGAACCAACTATCTCTCCCTCATGCGAGAGAATCTGCGCATCCTCACTATTGCACTCAACTAATTTGGAGTTTATCAAATCATGAAGGACACAATGATTGTTTGTAACGACCTTACCTTTTCCTACGACAGTCGAAAGGTCATCGATCATCTTTCCTTTTCTGTGGAAAAGGGATCGTTGGTCTGTATCGTCGGCGAAAACGGAGCAGGAAAAAGTACGCTGGTCAAAGGCATATTAGGTCTGAAAAAAGCCGATCGCGGCAGTATCACCCTCAGCGGCGGACGAAGCCACAGCGTGGGGCAGATCGGTTATCTTCCCCAGCAAAGTGAGCAGGTGAAGGATTTTCCTGCATCGGTTCGGGAGGTTGTACGCTCGGGCTGTCTTGGCGCACGCAATTGCGGCAGATGGGGCTTTTCTTGGAGGGAAATCGCTCCCTTTTACTCGGCGTTTGAGAAACGGCACGCCGATGAAGCCATGGAACGCATGGGCATTTTGCATTTGGCTGACCGAAACTGTTCCGAGTTATCGGGTGGTCAGAAGCAGCGTATGCTCCTGGCGAGAGGTCTTTGCTCGGCAGGCAGACTGTTTTTGTTGGACGAGCCGACCGCTGGTCTAGATACCGCCGCAACGGCGGAGCTCTATCAGGTGATCGCAGAGCTTCACCAAAACTCTGGCATGACCATCCTCATGGTTACCCATGATCCTGCCATCCTCCCCGTTCTGGCGACCCATGTGCTGCATCTTGGCCATGAACAATATTTCTACGGAACGATCGGGGAGTATCAGCAAACCGATTTCGGCAAGCGTTTTCTGGGAGGTGAGATGCGATGACCCTTGAGAGATTTTTCTATCTCTTTACCCGTTCTTACGTTCTCTATCCCTTCCTGGCAGGTACGTTGGTGTCCCTGATTGCCGCATTGATTGGCGTGAGCTTGGTGCAAAAACGCTATTCTATGATCGGTGACGGACTTTCCCACGTGGGATTTGCATCGCTTGCGTTGTCTACTGCCGTGGGAATGGCAGGTTCCTTGTGGATCACCCTTCCCATCGTTACATTTTCCGCGGTCTTTTTGCTTCGCTTGAAGGAAAGCGGAAAGATGAAGGGAGATGCCGCCATCGCGATCCTCTCTACAGCGGCACTTGCGATCGGTACCATTGTTGCTCAAAAATCCACGGGTCTGGGCGGTGATGTCTGCAACTATATGTTTGGCAGTACCAGTATTTTCGCCATGACGCCTACCGATTTTGTATCCACTTTGGTGCTTGCTATTTTGGTGTTGGTCATCTACCTCTTTTTCTATCAGAAATTCTTCCTCGTTTCCTTTGACGAATCCTTCGGTAAAGCCATCGGCGTACGAGTATCCTTCTATAACACATTACTCGCGATCCTCACTGCAATAACCATCGTCATTGGCATGAAGATGATGGGTGCGATGCTCATTTCCAGCTTGATCGTCTTTCCCACCCTCACTGCCGTGCGTGTGGCGAAGACCTTCCGCTCTGTGACCGTACTGTCGGGCATCCTCTCGGTAACGACCTATGTGGTGGGCTTTGCCCTGTCCATAGCATTGTCCACCCCTCCCGGTGCCACCATCGTCATCGTGGATATTGTGGTATTTCTCTTGTTTTGCTTAATTGGAAACTTATCTGCGCACAGAAAGGCGGTGGTTCGATGAAGGAAGCATTTTCCCGTTCCGCACTCATTTTTGGAGAAGAGGGCATCGATCTGCTCTCTCAAAAAACAGTTGCTGTATTTGGCTTGGGCGGTGTAGGCGGCAACGCCTGCGAGGCACTGGTACGTGCAGGTATCGGTAAACTTTTGCTCATCGACAGCGACAGCGTGTCGGAGTCTAATCTGAATCGCCAACTCATTGCTACCACTAAAACGGTGGGAATGCTGAAAACCGAAGCCATGAAGGCGCGTTTGATGGCAATCAATCCTGATCTGGTGATCCTCGAATATCCCATGTTCTATCTTCCTGAAAACGCCGATGCTATCGATCTGTCCGTGTGCGATTATATCGTAGACTGTATCGATACTACGTCTGCAAAGATTGAATTGGTACTTCGGGCAAGAGCGTTAGGCATTCCCTTGATCGCATCCATGGGGACGGGCAATAAGACCGATCCCACCAAGCTGTTGGTGAGCGATCTGTCCAAGACCTCCACCTGCCCGCTGGCACGGGTTATGCGCAGGGAACTGAAGAGCAGGGGAATTACCCATCTGAAGGTAGTTTGGTCCACAGAGGAGCCGAAATCGCCCATAGGACGCCCCATCGGCGAGAGCGGCAAACCCATTCCTGCAAGCACGCCCTTTGTTCCCCCTGCGGCAGGTATTCTGCTGGCGCGCACCGTAGTCTGCGACCTCCTTGGAGTGGACGGCTGTACCCCTTATGCGCCTCATTGATCGATTACAGTTTTAGAAATCTTGTATGTAAATCCCTCGGCTACTTGACAGCCGAGGGATTTTGTGTTATACTCTTGTATATCATAAACAAGAAAGGAATACTGTTTTATGAAAAATATAGGAAAAATCATCATAAGCCTGTTGTTGGCATCTGCATCTTTGCTGGCGCAAACCGCTTGTAACAATCAGGTGTACACCGATGGCACCACCGCCGGCACAACTACTCCTGTTGTGACGACTACCGCCAAACCGATCACTACCACTCTGAAAATCAAGGAGCCCAGACCGCCTATGGATTACATTTTTGAATCGGCAGTCCAAAAAGCCGCAAAGCAAGCCACAACCCTTTATCTGCTCAGCGAGCCTTCCTCCTTCTCGGATAAGGTCACCCTTGCCACTTTGCAAGGACTGGTTGCCAATCAGTGCGAGGATCAAATCCTGATCAATGCGGGTGCGTATAATAAATACAAAGACTACTTGACCGAAAATTGGAACTCTTCCGTGCAGACCAAGGTGGACGGAAAAACGGTTTCGCTCTCCTCGCTCCTTTCCCATTATAAGGATAACCTGTCGGGATATATCCTTGCTTCCGACGATTCTGCATCCGATTCGGGAAATGTTGCCATCTCCCTGGCAGGTCTGCTGAATGCTGTTGTGGTCACTCCCAAGAATCAATCGATCTGCGATGATTTGGGACTGACTTGCCTCTTGGACGTCACCGATAAGGACGACGAATGGCTGAGAGCATCTGAATATTGGGATCTCCTCAGCAAGACGATCGCTGTGGAGCAACCCTTGAACATGGCTCCCAAGCTGGTGGACTATGCGGTAATGAGCAGAGCCTACTTCTCCTTCTATAACGGCAAAAATTCCGTTGAACATCGGGAAAAATACAAGTTCCTGAATGACAACGCCATCGTGCTGGGCTACAACAATACCTTGGGTGAATACGATACCGTCGCTTCCTTCTCGGCAGACAATATTCAGATGATCCCCGCCGACCACGCGTACAATCTCTCCACCCTCAGCGGTTTCAAGACCGCCATCATGGATCAGAAAACGCCTGTGACAGAGGTCGAGGCTGGCAAAAAGGCGCATACCGTCTGCATCATCCTGTCGGACGGTGATAACGTGCAATGGCTCATGAACGATTTCACAACCTCGTCCAAGTGGTGGGCGAGCGCTTATCGCGGCAAGTTCAACATGGGTTGGGGTCTGCCTGCTACGGCGATCGATCTGGTTGCACCCATGAATTCCTATCTGTACGACACAATGACCCCAAAAGATGAGTTCATTATGCAGCTCAGCGGCATGGGATATACCTTCCCCTCTAAGTGGTCGACTGCGGCACGCTTGGAAATGGCGACGAAGTTGTCCGAATACATGGAGCGCAGTGACCTGCATTACGCCGAGATTCTGGATGATAATGGCCTCAACGAGCGTGTGATCTCCGACTTTACCAAGCAGGACGGCATCGACGGTCTGTTCTACATCGACTACTCCAATTATGCGGGTAAGAACGGCCAGATTCTGTGGACCAACAATAAGCCCACCGTTGCTGCCCGTTACCGCCTGTGGGCAAATACCTCCGATGGTTCTATTACCTCCATCGCCAATGCAGTTAATCGTGCATCTACCGATCCCACCAAAGCGGCTTCCTATTCCTTCATCATCGTTCACGCATGGTCGGGTCTGACCGGCGGCAAGCTGTCCGACAGTGGAAACACCATGGATGCGGTAGCACAGTTGATCAAGGCGTTTGACGACAATGTAGATGTGGTCACCCCTACCGAATTCATGAACCGTATTATTGCAAACCAAGCGAAGTAACCTAAACGCAAAAGCGCAGACAAATCGTCTGCGCTTTTGTGCGTTCAATGATAGGAATGATTATTCCAAATAGTCGGGAATATCAATATATCCTTCGATGTAATCCAGTTTAGGCTGATCGGGAATCTCGCCGGCATCGCAGTCGCCAAAGTAGCGAATTTTTCCATTTGCCACGGTGGCGTCATATAAATGCCACGGTTCTCCGGGAAACTTCTTATGGGGAATATTTGCGACGGTTACAAGGTCGGTTGTGCGAATGATTTCCCAATTGCGTGCGCTGGTGTGGCAGAGAATGTGATTCTCATCAATCGTTTCAAATCCCCAATCTCTGGCGGGCTTCTTTTCGGCAAGAACTTCACCGGTTTCCATGTCTAATAGCTGCAAAGCTCGGTCATGCTGATGAACCACCAATGTGTTCTCGTTGACGTGAACCGAAGTGATTCCAAATCGTCGCTTGGTACGCCACGCAAGCTCGCCGGTCTTGGCATGATAACAAAACAGTCCTTTTTCCCAGCTCTGCGCAAATACGTATCGTCCGTCATAGGATACGCTGATGCCGAATTGATGGTTGTAGCTGGTTACCACCGTATCACAATGCCATTGATAGACAGTCCCATCGCGGTACTCTATGACGATTTGTGAAGGCTCATACATATTGTGCTTAACAGAAGTTTTTTTGATCACACCCGATGTATAAATGGTATCGTTCCAAGGACGGATATGCGGTGTGTAGTCACGAATCCGTTTTTCCATGCCCTGATGCTCAACATGCTCATCCATGTATCGCTCGCCAACGGGCTTGTAACCCAGCTTGGCGTAAAAAGGAATTGCCTGCACCTGCGCGCCAATATGAATCAAAGCGCCGCGATCATAAACGATGTGCCGTTCCGCTTCTCTGATCATCTGTGCGCCCACACCCATTTTGCGGTAGGCGGGGAGTACCGCGATTCGTCCGATGAGATAATCGCCCACTTTTTTTATGGGAGAGTATCGGCAAGTGCCCATAGGAGTATCGTTGTCATCGTAGGCAACGATGTGAAGGGCAGTTTCGTCAAGCTCGTCAAATTCCTCTTGGAAGCCTTGCTCGTCGCAGAATACGGCGATGCGGATCGCCTTGGCATCTTCGGGGAGTTTGGTAAATATATTGAACTTCATGTTATCTCCGATCATTACGGCCAACGATCATCAAAAGACGAAGCAGATTCGCCAGAGATACAGCCAGTGCTGCAACGTAGGTCATGGCAGCGGCAGACAGAACCTTCTTGGTCTGTCCCATTTCCTCACGATCCAAAAGTCCGCAAGTTTCGATGGCTTCCATGGCACGGCGGCTGGCATTGAATTCGGTAGGCAGAGTTACAAGCTGGAACAGGGTAGAGAATGCAAAGCAGAGGACACCTGCATAAGCCAGGGTAATAAATTGTGCGCCGTAGGAGGAGAGGAGAATGCCAACAAAAATCAGAGGCCAGGACAGATGCGCGCCGATGTTGGTGATGGGGATGATGGCGGAACGGATCTTGATAGGTGTATATCCCACAGCGTGCTGTACGGCGTGACCGGCTTCATGTGCGGCAACACCGATGGCGGCAGGGGAGGTGTTATTATAGGTGGAGTCGGACAGACGGATCACGTTTGCCTTAGGATCATAGTGGTCGCTTAGATTTCCGGATACGTGTTCGATGGCAACATGGTAAAGTCCGTTGGAATCCAGTACTCTGCGTGCGGCTTGTGCACCGGTAAGTCCTCTCTTGGAGTGGTAAACCGAATACTTTTGGAAGGTGGATTTGACCTTCGCACCGGCGATCAAAGAAAAAAGGATAGCGGGTCCGACAATAATAATGTAAAGCGGATCGATATAGAACATAGTGAATTACTCCTTATTATATCAAATTTAGAATCAAAAGCGGCAAGCCCATAGGACATGCCGCTTTGTTTAGCTGGTATGATTAGTCTGAGATCGAGGGAGCCAGAGCATTCTCTTCGCGGAACAGAAGGGTAATGCACCAAAGGGCACACAGACCGACAACTGCAAAGATCACACGGGAGAGGAGTGCATCCTGACCGCCAAAGAGCCAGGCGACGATATCGAACCCGAACAGTCCGATGGAGCCCCAGTTCAAACCGCCGACAATGGC
>JAZRIH010000087.1:0-16633 GCA_045645175.1 Eubacteriales bacterium
GGCTACTTCGGGAAACTTTTTGAAAAAAGTTTCCCTAAACCCCTTCAAAAACTTTATAAAAAAGCTCGGCAAATACTTGCCGAGCTTTTTAACTATGCACCTCAAACATTTGCGGCGTTTTAGAAAGTTCTTGGAGATTCCAAAGAACCTTCTTTTTAAGAAGGTTCTTTGGCGGGGTGCAGGGGCAGAGCCCCTGCCAGCGTCTCCTCTGCCGCCGCAAATGCGGATTGTAAAAGCTTCATATCGTCACAAAGCGATGCCAACCGGAAGCGGAGCTGTCCGTGCTGGCGGCCCGATGCCGCGCCCTCGGAGGCAGATGCACTTCCCGTGGTGAAGAAATCACCGGGACCGCGCTGCTTCAGGTCGTATTCAGCAATCTCATAGCCGTCATTGGTATCACACAGCGCATTCAATCGTGCCTTGGCATCTTCATTCTGGGTATCGCTCACCAGAATGCACCAGGATTTGGCGTCCCCTCTGCCTACACGTCCTCTCAACTGATGCAGCTGAGAAAGACCAAACCGCTCGGCGTTTTCCACGATCATCAGCGTCGCCGTGGGAACATTGACACCCACCTCGATAACCGTGGTGGACACCAACACCTGCACCTCGCCCGATGCAAAGCGAGCCATGATCCTATCCTTGTCGGCACTTTTCATTTTGCCGTGAAGCACACCGATCTTCCATCCGGGATGACGGCCGGCAAGACTTTCGGCGTATTCCACCGCGTTGTGAAGTTTCAGCGCGTTCGCCTGTTCCATGCGGTGACCGTCAATGCCGATGAGGGCGCCCTCGTCCTCCTCCTGCGCCTCGATGGACGGACAGACAATATAAGTTTGATGCCCCTCAGCCGCCTGCTTTTCAATGAAGCCTTCCATGCGGGTGCGATAGGTATCGTCCACCAAGAAAGTGGACACCTTTTTTCGTCCGGGGGGCATGGTGCGGATGGAGGACACGTCCAAATCGCCGTAGAGCACAAGCGCCAATGTGCGCGGGATGGGGGTTGCACTCATGACCAAATTATGAGTCACACCATCGGCGATGGATGCCAACGCATTGCGCTGGGCAATGCCAAATCGATGCTGTTCATCGGTGATGATCAGACCACAGTTTGCCAATTTTACTCCCTCGGACAGGAGGGCATGGGTGCCCACAAGCAGGTCAATTTCTCCCTTTGCCGCCTGCTCTTTTACTTTCCGTTTAGCAGCGGCGGTCAAGGAGCCAACCAAGAGCCCCACACGAATCCCCATGGGAGCAAATAATTTTTCTAAATCGGCATAGTGCTGTCGGGCAAGGATTTCGGTAGGTGCCATCAAACCCGCCCGATAGCCGTTATGCACCGCGGTATAGACCGCCCATGCGGCACAGACCGTTTTACCGCTACCCACATCGCCCGAGATCAGCCTGCGCATGGCAAGCCCCGAGGCGAGATCCTTTTCCATATCGCCGATTGCCTCTTCCTGTCCCGATGTAAGGGTAAAGGGCAAATGGGCACGGAAATGCCTTTGCATAGCGGTAGTGGTGAGGAATTTAGGCGCAGTCAGCCGTTTGCGCTCCTTTTTTGCACCTGCGATGCCAAGGGCAAAGAGATACAATTCTTCAAAAATAAAATAATTTCTCGCTTTGGTCAGCTCTGCAAAGGAATCGGGCGAGTGGATCGCCTCAAAGGCCTCCAAGCGAGTGGATAGTCCTTCCCGTTCGCGGATGAACTGGGGAATCAGCTCCTTGGGTTTTTCATCCAAGGATGCCAGCGCCACACCCACCAGATTTTGCAAGAATTTTTGGGTAATTCCTGCGGTGAGGGGATAGATCGCCACCAGATCGGGGAGGGGCTTCAAACGGTTGATGGGTTCGAACTCGGGAGAAGAAATTTCCCACCCTCTGCTTCCGCGAGTGACTTTTCCCCAAAAACGGAAGGACGAACCTACGTGGAAAACCTGCCGCACAAATGTCTGATTAAACCACAGAGAGGTGATTTTCCCCGTATCGTCAAACAAAGTGAAAGTGGTGAGGGTCTTATGATTTTTTAGTTGCACCGATCGCGGCTCACTTCCAACGGTCAACACCAACGCACATTTTTCTTCGCATTGGGCGGCTTCCATAATCGTTTTTACATCGCCCCGATTCTGATAAGCACGGGGAAAATGAAGGAGCAGATCCTCCACAGTATAAATTCCAAGCAGATTCAGCGCCTTTTCCCGCACACTTCCCACACCGGGAAGGACGGAGATTCCGCTATCCAGCGTTACCATATTCCTCACCTCCTATTGATTACTGATTATTCTTCTATCAAGCTTGCAAAAGATTCTCTGCAGAGCGCAAAATTGCTTTATTCTGATCAATTTTTCCGTAATGTTCGATGGCAAAATAGCCGTCATAGCCACGGTCCAGCAGAATTCGTGCATATTTGCACAAGGGCAGATAGCCGTCGCCTGCGGCAACAGGCGCCATACCCTTTTTCACACGGTTCTGCTCACAGCCGGGTTCTTCGCCTCTGTCCTTGCAATGCACATGGACGATATAATCGGACAGCAGATCGTACGCTTCCTCCATCGACTCGTCGCTGTATGCGAAATTGCCGGTATCCAGGGCAAAGCGCAATCCCTCCACATTCTGCATGAACCACAACAGGGGAAGGGTACGCGCAAAAGGAGCGCGGTAGCTATCAAAATCCTCCAGCATGACGGTGATCCCCTGCTCTTGTGCATAATTTACACCGCGGCGAAGCATATCGGTCATCTGCATGATGGGACGGCAACCTTGCATAAATGCATCCAAGCGTTGCATTGCAGCAGGATTGTTCAGATCATCCCGATACTCATCCAAGAGTGCATTCAGCGCACGTGCATCGTCTTCCTCCAAAAAGCCGGGAACAAACAGTACGCACTTGGCACCGATCTGTTTTGCGGTATCAATATGCTCCCGCATACGGCGCTCATCGCCATACTCATCGCCGCCAAAATTGTAGAACAAAAAGCTGCCGCTGATGGCTACCCCTGCCTCTCTGATGGCAGGAAGCATTTCAGGCTGACGGGCGATGTTATCGTGATTGATCTCCACCGCAGAAATGCCTGCCGCTTTGGCCTCACAGAGAATTTCAACCAGACTCTTGCCGCTCTGACGGGAAGCGTCCAATACGTGATCATAAAAAATAGATAGTTTCATGCCCATATCCTTTCCGTAATGAATTATTCTTTTCCTGATTATTATAACAAATCCATTATTTTTTGTCAAGTCTATTGCATAAACCAAGGCTTTATGTTACACTATATGTACAGACCGACGGATAATTTTCTGCGGTCTGTATGGAGGCTCACCAAACTCAGAAAGGATGACCTCGCTATGGAAAAAATCTGCAAGGATGTATGGGCGAAGACCCCATCGCTCTCCTGTCGCTACCATCTGCGTACCACCATTCAGAAAAACGGACAGGATAAGTGCGCACTTGCCGCCATGACCAAGGAAGGCAGTATCACTCTTCCGCTGGCTGTGGTTGCAGGCGTGATCGTACTGGTCACTATCCCTTGCATCTGCCGTCTGTGTTCCAAGAAAAAGAAACACAAAGAGGCAGACTGACCTGTGAATTTTCGCCGACGGATCCGGTCCGTCGGCATAGGAGGATATATACATATGGTGTTTAAAGGTAATGTAAATCGAGAAGACTATATTGATTTTATCAATTATGTCTTCAGTTTTAACGGCCATGACCGCTCGTTTGAAAAACTGCTTCCCAAGCTGTACAAGAAAGAAAAGAACGGTTCGGTTGACGACACCTTCTTTATTATGGGCGAAAACCGTCTTGCCGCCGCCATCGGCTGTTTCCCCATTGAATTTTCGATTCTGGGCGAAAAACTCCCCGTAAAGGGCATTGGCAACGTAGCCGTACATCCCCGCGACCGTTCCAAGGGCTACATGAAAGCCTGCATGAAAGCGGCACTGGATGAAATGATCGCTGACGGCGTTGCATTCTCGGTCCTGGGCGGCAGACGTCACCGTTACAATCACTTCGGCTACGAAAAGTGCGGCGCCAATCGCACCTACGAAGTAAACGGCACTTCTCTTGCCTACGTTTCTGCAGACGGCGAGCCTTCGCTCACCATGCGCAAGCTGGATCGCAATGACACCGCCACACTCAAGGAGTTGAAGGCGCTGTCGGAAAGCCGTCCCTATCATTGCACCCGTCCCATGGATGATCTATACGACACGCTGATCTCTTGGCACGCCACCCCCTACGTCTTCTTTGAGGGAGACACCTTTGCCGGTTGGGCAGTCATCCAGGGCGGTGACGTGTACGAATTCATCCCCGCCAAGTTGACCTACGTCGCACCCATGCTGCGCTTGCTGACTAAGGTGCGTTGGGGACTGAACTATCGCATTCCCAATTTCGACAAAGACATTGCCAATGCTATCTTCCCCTATGCGGAATCGTCCTATGCAGGTTGGGATGCCGCCTTCAACGTTTTGGACTACGAAAAGGTACTGCGCCAGTTGTTGAAGCTCCGCTCCACCTACGAGCCTCTCCTGGACGGCGAGGTAGTGGTAGAAATCGACGGCTATGCAGGTGTAGAGCGTTTGAAGCTCACCGTTTGCGACAACATCCCTACTGTTTGCAAGACCGATGACGAGCCCGCGGTGAAACTCTCCCACCTCTCCGCTATGCGCGCCTTCTTCCTGGAAGACTCCCCCGATCGCAACGTCTTCTCCCCCGTGGTGCGCTCCTGGCTCCCCTTGCCCATCTACATCTTCAACGCGGATAACGTGTAATTATTATTTATGGGGCGTTGCCCCATACCCCACTCAGGGCAACTTCTTTCAAGAAGTTGCCCTGAGAACCTTTCAAGAACTTTTTAAAAGGCGGCAAATACTTGCCGCCTTGAATTATTTTTTCAAACGTGAACTCTCCTTCAGAAAGTTTCTTCCGAATATAAAAAGGGACTCCCTTTGCCCAACTTCTCATAAGGATGTTTGTGTTCTTCGTAGGGGCGATCATTGATCGCCCGCAAACAACAGCAAAACAAAAAACGGGCGACCAATGGTCGCCCATACAAACAAATTTCGGCAGAGAACTTGTTTTCTCTGCCGATTTGTGTTATAATGGGGCTAACCAAAAGCCTCCCTCCGAGAGGGAGGTGGCACGCGTAGCGTGACGGAAGGAGCCTGCGTGACTTTAGGTTTGTGCTAACTTCATTGTAACGCACTCTCCCTCACCCGACTCCGTCGGGAGCTCCCTCTCGGAGGGAGCCTTAAGATGCACGCAATCTTAGGGGTATGGGCTTTGCCCTGTGCCTTTGTATAACAAAGGCGAAACTTGCGATAAAACAATAATTTATATCAGGAGGAAAAATAATGTTGCGTTCAATAAAGAGCATAAATGATATAAATGACTTTCTTGATAAAACTAACTCCTTACATGATGGATATGTTGTCGAAGTTAAATATAATAACAATGGTATATCAAAAATAGACGGTGGTCATTATTTTGAACCTGCAAAAACAAAATTAGCTCTTAAAATATTAGTGACAAGCATTTGGGATGCTGTGGTAGAAATTGAATTTGAAAATATTTTGGAATGGCAAATTAAAGACAACCACTCGGATATTTTTGATGTTTCCGTGTTTTTTAACGAGGATAATCTAATTGTTTGGACGGATGATATTTATACAAGCGCAGAAGAGATAAAAAAAGGATCATATGTTATTGCCGAATCTATGAAATGGCGAATTGCTAAATAAAAAGGACACCCCGACAGATTTATAATCTGTCGGGGTTAATTATTTGTTTACTGCGAAGCAAATTCACCTCTATAAGCAAACATCCTTATGAGAACCAGCCTTTGGGAAGTCCCTTTTCTATATTAATAATACAAAATATCGCCGTAGGTGGGCATGGGCCAATACTCTCTGGCAACGATGGTTTCCAGCTGATCGGCAGGGGTACGGACTGCAGTCATTGCGGGACGCAGTACGTCACGCACATAATATGCCTTGGCTTCTGCATCGCCTGCGGTCTTCAGACCTGCCAGTGCACCTTCCAGCGCCTTGGTAGCATCGTACAACGTATCGGTGAGTGCATTTACTCTTGCGCCGATCTCGGATGCGGCATTGCAATCAGCAACCGACAGCTCGGTGGAGTAAGAGAAGCAAGCAGGGAGAATGTCACGGATCACCATCTCGCACATGGTCTGTGCTTCGATCTTGATCTGGTTCACATAATTCTCAAACATAACTTCCTTGCGGCAAAGAAGCTCCGCAGGAGTCAGCACCGCATGATCGGCAAAAAGCTTCACATACTCGGGCTTGTCATATACTGCAATCGCCTCAGGAGTGGTAGCATGATTAGGCAGACCGCGTCTTGCCGCTTCTTCCTGCCATTCCTTGGAATAGCCGTTGCCATTGAAAATGATGTGATCCTTTTCCTCTTTGAAGATCTCACGGATCAACTTGCGTGCAGCGGTTTCAAAGTTCTTTGCACGCTCCAGACGGTCTGCAAACTTCTTCAGGGTTTCCGCCATGATGGTGTTCAGCACCATGTTAGGCTCGGAAATAGACTGGGATGCACCCGACATACGGAACTCGAACTTATTACCGGTAAATGCAAAGGGAGAGGTACGGTTACGGTCGGTGGTATCCTTTTTCAGCTCGGGAATCGCCGCAACGCCCACACTCATGGTGGTCTTCACGGGAGAAACGTACTTCTTGCCGTCGGCAATGGCGTTCACCACAGCAGTCAGCTCATCGCCCAGATAAACCGACAGGATTGCAGGAGGTGCTTCCAGCGCACCCAGACGATGGTCGTTGCCTGCAGTTGCAATAGACACGCGGAGCAGCTCGCTGTAATCGGAAACAGAGCGAATCGCAGCAGCCAGGAAGAGCAGGAACTGGGTATTGTTGTAAGGATCGGAGGTGGGATTCAGCAGATTCTCGCCCTGATCGGTCGCCATAGACCAGTTGTTGTGCTTACCGGAGCCGTTGATACCTGCAAAAGGCTTTTCGTGGAAGAGACAAGCCAAACCGTGACGCTCTGCGGTGGTCTTCATTACGTCCAGCGCAAGGCGGTTGGTATCGTTGGAAATATTGGTAGTATCGAAAATGGGTGCCAACTCATGCTGGCAGGGAGCCGCTTCATTGTGCTCGGTAGTGGCATTGATGCCAAGCTTCCACAGCTCAATGTTGCAATCCTCCATGAATTCCTTTACGATGGGCTTGATGGCCGCAAAATACTGATCGTCCAGCTCCTGTCCCTTGGAAGGCTTTGCACCGAAAAGGGTTCTGCCGGTGTACTGGAGGTCCTTACGCTTTGCATACATATCGTAAGGAATGAGGAAATATTCCTGCTCGGGACCTGCGGTAGTGCGGACATAATGCACGTCGGTCTTGCCGCAAAGATGGAGCAGACGAACCGCTTCCTTAGACAACGCCTCTACCGAGCGCAGAAGGGGGATCTTCTTATCCATCGCCTCGCCGGTGTAGGAAACAAAGCAAGCGGGAATGTAAAGACATTTATTTTTTGCAAATGCGTAAGAAGTGGGGTCCCATACGCTGTAACCACGGGCATTGCAGGTGCCGCGCAGACCGCCGGAGGGGAAGCTGGATGCGTCGGGCTCACTTTGGAGGAGATTTTTGCCGGTAAAGGCTTCAATTGCCGACATTCCGCCCTTGGGAAGCAGGAAAGAATCGTGTTTTTCTGCCGTAGATGCGGTGAGAGGCTGGAACCAATGGCTGAAGTGAGTACAGCCCTTAGAAATTGCCCAATCCTTCATAGCGGCAGCAACAATATTGATATGTGTGGGATCAAGTGCCTCTGCGTGATGGATGGTGCGCTTCATAGCGGCATAAGTATCGGCAGGCAACCGTTCCTTCATCACCTTATCACTGAACACGGAAGTAGCAAAAACTTCGGTAATCGTTCCCATAGATCGTTCTCCTTGTCAGCATCAAAATGCCGTTTCAATCAAAATACAAAATCAAATTATGTTATCCAAAAAAATCACGCAGGTCGGAATAATAAAGATCGTGCCGAGTCTGCGGATTTACATTCAGTAACATTATATACTGTTTGTAGGATTTTGTCAATAGTTTCTACAAATTTCGAGGAGCAGTTTTCAAAACAGCCCTGTAATGATCTGCTTTGCGCATTCTTCGGCGCTGCACTTGGAGGTGTCCACGCGAAGGCTGTGCTTGACATCGGTTGCCATATAGCGATG
This sequence comes from Eubacteriales bacterium, assembly GCA_045645175.1. Classification (GTDB taxonomy): domain Bacteria; phylum Bacillota; class Clostridia; order Oscillospirales; family CAG-272; genus CAKSQF01. Next base: position 8,205 of record JAZRIH010000087.1, read on the forward strand.
CTGGTCGTGGGACTGCCATTCTCCGCGGTTTCCCCTGCGGATATTGCGCTCCCGACAGATTTCCAGCGGGCAATAGACCTCCACGATTTCCAGAGGATTATCCTTAAAAATCTCCAAGATCTGCTGATAATGGGGAGCAAATTCCTCCCGCTCCACGATCATACCGTCGATAATCACGTTTTTTCCCATATCCGAGAAGAGCTTTGCAGTATGATACATGAGATAGATAACATCACTGAGGTGTTTCCAGAAATCTTCCCGATAATAGCGTTCCCCTACCATCTCGGCAAACAGGTCGTTAGACATTCCGTAGAAAAAAATGTCCTTGTGCGCTTGCATTTCCCTGACGATGGATGTTTTTCCCGTGCTGGTGACGCCGTTCAAGTAGATAATCTTTCCTTTTTCCATGTTGGTTCCCTCCAATGGATGATTTATATTCATTATAGCATAGAATCTGCAAAATCGCAAGAAGAATAATATTGCGACAAAAAACAAAGGCGGCAAATATTGGCCGCCTTACTTGTATAGTCAAAATCTTATGCCAATCGAAGGGAGGGCGAACCCATCTCAAACGCCGAGGTTTTCGCCCTCCCTTCGAGCATCCCGCCCACTTCCTTGGCTGATGCCGTCAAAAAAGTATGTATGCTCTATAAACTAAAGGCGGCAAGTACTTGCCGCCTTTTATAAAAGTTCTTGGAGGTACAGGAACCTTCTTGAAAGAAGGTTCCTGTCGGGATCCAAGGGCAGAGCCCTTGGTTATACCACGCCCTGAGCGATCATTGCGGAAGCGATCTTCTCAAAGCCTGCGATGTTAGCGCCTGCAACCAGGTCGCCTTCCTTGCCGTACTTCTTAGCGGCATCGTAAGCGTTGTGGAAGATGCCGATCATGATCTGCTTCAGCTTAGCGTCAACTTCCTCGAAGGTCCAGCTGTAACGCATGGAGTTCTGGGACATTTCCAGACCGGAGGTAGCTACGCCACCTGCGTTGGATGCCTTTGCAGGGCCAAAGAGCAGACCTGCATTCTGGAAGGTAGCGATTGCCTCGGGAGTAGAGGGCATGTTAGCGCCTTCTGCAACTACCTTGGTGCCGTTCTTTACCAGAATTGCCGCGGACTCGCCGTCGATCTCATTCTGAGTTGCGCAAGGCAGAGCGATGTCACAAGGAATAGTCCAGATGCCCTTGCAGCCTGCGGTGTAAACAGCGCCGGGAACACGGTCAGCGTATACGGAAATACGAGCACGCTCAACTTCCTTGATCTGCTTAACAACATCCAGCTTGATGCCTTCTGCATCATAGATGTAGCCGTTGGAGTCAGAGAGTGCAACTACCTTGCCGCCCAGCTCCTGTGCCTTTTCGCAAGCGTAGATTGCAACGTTACCGGAACCGGAAATAACGATGGTCTTGCCTGCAACGCTGTCTGCTTTCATGCAGGAGAGCATTTCCTCGGTGAAGTACAGCAGACCGTAGCCGGTTGCTTCTTTACGTGCCAGAGAGCCGCCGTAAGACAGACCCTTGCCGGTGAGCACGCCGGTGTATTCATTGCGCAGCTTCTTGTACTGACCGAACATGAAGCCAACCTCACGTGCGCCTACGCCGATGTCACCTGCGGGAACGTCGGTATCTGCGCCGATGTGACGGTAAAGCTCGTTCATGAAGTTCTGACAGAAGCGCATGATTTCCATGTCAGACTTGCCCTTGGGATCGAAGTCGGAGCCGCCCTTGCCGCCGCCCATAGGCAGACCGGTCAGGCTGTTCTTGAAGCACTGCTCAAAGCCAAGGAACTTGATAACAGATGCATTTACAGTAGGATGGAGACGAATACCGCCCTTGTAAGGACCGATCGCCGAATTAAACTGTACACGGTAACCGCGGTTTACGTGCACCTTGCCGGCATCGTCCACCCACGGAATTCTGAACTGAATGAAACGCTCGGGCTCAACGATGCGTTCTACAACGCCCAGAGCCTCCAGCTTGGGATCAGCTTCTACAACGGGCTCAAAGGATTCCAGTACCTCGGTAACAGCCTGAATGAATTCGGGCTCGCCCGCATTTCTCTTCTTTACGGTTTCCAGAACCGAAAGCAAATATTGATTGGTAAGTGCCATTTTGCATTACCTCCTAAACAAAAATATGAATGGTATTATTATACACTTTCTTCTACTAAATTGCAATACATCGTGAAAAATTTTTTCGATTTTTTCGTCAAAAAAAGAAAGAGTTTTTGCAATTTCTTTCAGAAACATAATCTTCTTCGCCTATACAATCACTCACCAACATCTCGACAAGTTGGCTTGCTTGACAAATTATCCATCTTTTGCTATACTGAAAAAAAACACCTCTTAAGGAGAATACTTTTATGTGGAAACAAAAACTTGGTCTGGGCGTCCTGCATCTGGCAGGAATGACCGTCGCTGATGAAATCCGTGCCATGAAAAAAATTGGATTCGAAGCCTTTTTCACCGAATGGAACCCCGATTCTCCTGTGGAAGAATGGGCAGAGGTGGGCAGAGAGTGCGGAATGATCTATCAATCCATCCACGCCCCCTTTGGAAGAGCCGCCGACATCTGGGGCGAGGATGAACAAAAGGGCGATGCCGCCGTAAACGAGCTCTGCGACTGTCTGGATGCTTGCAAGCGCGCAGGCGTTCCCCTGATGATTGCCCACGCTTTCATCGGATTTCAAGATCACTCCCCCACCCCCATCGGACTTGCCCGTTTCGAGCGAGTTGTCGCGCGCGCCAAGGAATGCAATGTGAAAATCGCCTTGGAAAACACCGAGGGCATCGAATACCTGGATGCTCTGCTTGCCCATTTTCAAGGAAACGATACCGTAGGCTTTTGCTGGGATACCGGTCACGAAATGTGCTACAACTATTCCCAGGATCTCCTTGCCCGCTGGGGTGATCGACTCCTTTCCACCCATATCAATGACAATTTAGGTATCCGTGATTTCGGCGGCGAAATCACCTGGATTGACGACCTCCATCTCCTTCCCTTTGACGGCATCGGCGATTGGAGCGAAAAAATGAATCGCCTTTCCCACGCCCGCATCCCCGAAGTGCTGACCTTTGAATTGTCGGTCCACTCCAAACCCGACCGTCACGAGAATGACCCTTATCAAGTCATGTCCCCCATGGATTATCTCACAGCCTGCTATATGCGTGCTTGCAGAGTCGCCGCATTGCTCCACCGATAAATATTTTTTCAAAATTTTTTGAAAAATTTTGAGGAAAATCCTTCCCTTTTGCGTATTAATAAGTGAAAGCACCTGAGATCTCAACCCAATGCTTTTCGAAAGGAGGTCCCTATGGATCACAGCGCAGAATGTTTTCGCCGTTATCTGGACGGCGATGAAAGCGGCTTCGATGAGCTCATCATCGAGCTGCGCGACAGCATCACCTTTTTCATCCAGCGAATCGTAGGCGATCCGGATGTCGCCGAGGATCTGTGTGTCGATACCTTTATGGAACTGCTGCTCCATAAACGCCGATACAATTTCAAGATCCCCCTGAAAAACTACCTCTTCATGGTGGCAAGAAGTCGCGCCATCGACTTTCTTCGCCGCTTCAGACGATACTCTGTGGTAGAGCTTTCCGAAGCGGAAAATGAAACCGCAGAAAGCGAAACACCCGAGGAAATCGTTTTGAAAACCGAACGCTCCCGCAGTTTGCATCGCGCCATGAAAACTCTCCCCAACGAGATGCAGATCGCCCTGCACCTGGTCTATTTTGAAGGACTTTCCTACCAAGAAGCGGCTATGGTCATGAAGAAGAAGCCCAAGCAGATCGACAATCTGCTCTCTCGCTCCAAGACCGAGCTGCGCACAATATTAGAAAAGGAAGGAGATCTATTCCATGAAACGAACTAACGAAGCCTTCAAGGACGAAGTGTTCCGCCGTTATCGCACAGAAGTGCATAATCGGCGCAATCTGCGGATCTATATGGTCTCCATCATCACCGCTTTTTTGCTGGTCAGCGGACTTGGCATCTCCCTGTTTACCGGTACGTCCTTACCGAAACTAGTGGCAAACTGGTTCGATTCACTTCGTGAACCCGCCGAGTCCAACGATTCCACCGAGCCTAATGATCCCACCACCCCGGGTACAACCTACGATGCCCTCTCCGATATTTTCGTGGGGCAAATCACCGAAAAAGTCTACTATGAAAAAAAAGATTTTGCTCTCACAACCTTTGACTCTACCGATGCCCAACGCATTGCCTCCTTGCTGAATCTGCTGGACCAAATCTCCGCAGAAACCTTTGAAAATCGCTGCGGTTGCGGAGCATTGGAGACCCCCACCTCCGACAGTAGCATTCGTCTGGATTTCGAAAACAGCGGGTACTGCAGTTTCGGTTTAGATGCAGAACACAAGCATATTTATTACTCCTATTCTAATCCTGCGAATTCCACACCATACTCCCATGGCTATTTGCGAACCTCCGATGCAGATCTGACCAAGCTGTATGCCTTCCTGCAGGCAGAATGCGAAGCATTGGCGCAAACCATTCAAGCGCCCTCTCCTGAGGAATATTTGAGCGGTCCCTTCCATCATTTGCGGATCGATAACAAGACCCTGAGTGAGGAGAAGGCAGCACTTGTCATTGCTCAGCTGAAGAAAACACTCTCTGATATGTCCCTCCGCATCAGTCCTCCTGCATACTACGATGATGGATGTACCTTACACTTCTATATTAAGCAATATGAGACTTCCGTCTGGTTCACAATCTACCCCGATGCCGGACTGATTGAGCTGCATCTCCGCAACTCCGTTGGAAACGCATACTATCTGGAGGCACCTTCCATTGAGCTCCATGAACTGATTCTGTTCCTAAACGAATGTAGCTCGGAAAGCGAAACTCCCTCCATGCCCTCTTTGGAGCATTATCTCAGCAAATCCCCCACCTCTCTCGCATTCTACGAGAGCAGCGATAGCAGAGAATATTTCTATCAAGTAAGCCGTACCAACGATCGCTATGTGGTGGAAGATCTGACAAAAAAACTTCGCAGTATGAACTGGACATTGGTTTCCGAGGATATTGATCTCAACGCTTCCAAATCCGACGGAATGAAGTTCGTATTCGATGTAGGCACTGACATCATTTTGGAATTCGATTCTTCGGGACGAGTGCTCTGCAAGGGTATGAATCCGACCTCCCACCTTATATCTGACGGCGCCGCCCACCCCCTTTACGACGATAGTACGATTCTTTACGACGCAGTCTACACTCTCCCTCCGGAAGAGATCGCAGAGTTCACCGACTATGTCTACTCCCTGAGCAATTCGCCTAACCGCCCCGTTCTCCCCGAACAGTTTCAAGTATATCTGGAGAAGCCCATTGAAAAGATCGGTTATCGCATGACTGCAGGGCAGGGCTCTATCACTCTGTGTGACAAAGCGCAAACCAATCTGGTACTCTCCCGTCTGAAGAATCTGCAAGATCTGACGCCATTGATGGATACGGTAGAACTGAACGCATCGGGTCCCTATCTCTATTTCACCTATACTGACGGATCTACTGCCGAGTTTGGATTCGATTCCCGTGGATATCTATACTTCCACCTTAAAAATATCCGCGGAGACACACTGGCTTCTCAGTGGTATTCCCTGCCCATGATCGATATAGCGGATATTCAGAATGCGCTGGACGGTTCCACACCTCCCGTGACGGAACCTCCTGTCACCGAGTCCCCCCTCCCCATCATGCCCACTCCTTCCACTCCCGGCTTAACCTGCTCCCCCGACGCATTCGACAGGTACATGGATAAACCCATCATGAGGATCACCTATCGTATGCGCTTTGAGGAGCACACGCCTGAGCAGTTGATCTCCTTAAACGCTTCCTACGTGAAGGATCTGACCGATCGTTTGAAGGCTTTGAAGCTTACCGCGATCACAAACGATATATTCTGGTATGCACCCGGTCCTTATGTATATATGGAATTCCAAGACGGCAGCGGAGCAATCCTGATGCTGGACTCCATCGGCGCAGAACTGTACGTCAGTGTGTATGATGTCAAAGGAAATCGTACCGTTGCCCAGTGGTATTCCCTGCCCGAAAGCGAGATGGCAAGTCTTTGTACTGCACTGAAAGGCTACATTCCTTCCGATCATGCTCCCTCCGAAACCTGCTCGCACCGCAATACCACCAGCGAAATCCTGGTGGAGGCAACCTGCACTTCCGAGGGCTTGAAGGTCATCCGATGCACCAAATGCGGCGATTACTATGTGCTCAAGATCGCCATCCCCGGACACGATTATGCAGATGCGACTTGTACTATACCCCGAACTTGTCGTGGATGCGGAAAAACTGCAGGCGAGTTATTACAACACAGCTATACTGTCAGCCAATCCAAAGATGCAACTTGTACGGCAGAGGGCAGCATCACCTACACTTGTAACTTGTGCGGAGATTCCTACACTGAAAAGATCCCGATGCTCCCCCATGACTACGGCAATGCACCCTGCACCGCATCCAAAACCTGCATCATATGCGGTAATGTGAAGGAAGGTACAGACTCCCACAGCTATCAAATCAGCGACAGCATCGATGCCACCTGCAACCAAGAGGGATACAAGGTCTATACCTGCACAAAATGCGGCGACTCCTACACCGAAAAATTCCCCCAAACTACCCATGTGTATGCAGATGCCGCTTGCTATGCCCCCAAGACCTGCACAATCTGTCACGATACCATTGGCGAGGCATTGGGACACACCTATCAAAACGGCGTATGCACCTCTTGCGGTTTGATTCAGTACAGCAGCGAAGGATTACAGTTTTGGCTGAATGCGGATGGAAAATCTTATCATCTAGACAGTCTGGGAACCTGCACCGATACGGAAGTGATCGTCCCTAACGTCCACATGGGATTGCCCGTCACCAAAATCAACAATTTGGCATTCTACTATTCTAATGTGACCAAAGTCGTACTGCCTGACACCATCAAGTCTATCGAGAGGGGCGCCTTCTGCAATTGCTATTACTTGGAGAGTATCACACTCCCTAAGGGACTGATCGAGATTGGAGAAATTGCGTTCTCCAGTTGTGAGGTATTGACCGAAATCAATATTCCCGACAGCGTCACTACCATTGGAGACAGAGCCTTCCAAAACTGCAATAAGTTGACCTCTGTCGTAGTGCCCAACAGCGTTACTTCCTTGGGTCAAGGCATCTTCCAAGGGTCTGAAAATCTGAAAAGCGTCACCCTCCCTACCCATCTCACCGAAATCAAGAATTACATGTTCCAAAGTTGCAGCAGCTTAGTGAACGTAACCATCTCCGACGGTGTCACTTCTTTGGGTGATCGGGTATTTATGGGTTGTGCAGCTTTGAAAAAAATTACACTTCCCAATAGCGTTCAATCAATTGGCGCGGATGCTTTCCAAAATTGCACCAGTTTGGAATCGATTACACTTCCCGACAAATTGACTTCGCTGCCCAAGAATATGTTCAAGAAGTGTACCAGCTTGAAAAGCATCACGATCCCTGTTGGTGTTGTGGAGATTCCTGCTTACGCCTTCGCTGAATGCGAGAGCTTGCAAAGCGTCACCATTCCCAATACCGTCACATCCATTTCCTCTCACGCTTTTACCAAGTGTACCGGCCTGAAAACGATCGTTATTCCCAACAGCGTAAAAGCGTTGAATGAGAGTGTATTTGAAGGTTGCACCGGTTTGGAATCGATTACACTTTCCAACCAATTGACTTCGCTGTCCAAGAACTTGTTCAAGAAGTGTACCGGCTTGAAAAACTTTACGATTCCTGTTGGTATCGTGGAGATTCGTGAGTATGCATTTGCTGAATGTGAGAGCTTGGAAAACGTCACCATTTCCAATACCGTAGAACAGATTTACGATTATGCATTTACCAAGTGTACAAGTCTGAAAAAAATCACCGTTCCGGATACTGTGGAAGTTCTATACAAGGGCGTCTTTGCTGATTGCACCGCTTTGGAATCTGTTACACTGTCCAAAAACAACATCCGTATTAACCATTACTTATTCCAAAATTGCACCGATCTGAAAAACATAAACCTCCCCGACACAGTTAACTTAATCGAGGAGTATGCCTTCTACGGAAGCGGTCTGGAAAGCATTACAATTCCCAACAAGGTTGCCCGTATTGGAAACTACGCATTTGCAGAATGCAAGAGCTTAACCCACGTTACCATCCCCGACATAGTTTCTACCCTGGGCACCGAGGCATTTGCAGGATGTGAAAATCTGCAATATGTCGTCATTCCCTCGTCGGTATACCAAATTGGGCAAAAAGTATTCAAGAATACGCCTGCGCTCCAAGCAATCTATTGTGATCTCAGCGGTCCTACCAACAGCTGGTCCACTAAATGGCTGAATGAGTGCACCGCCACTGTATACTGGCAAGACCAATGGGAATAAAGTCGGATCGTAGCCATGTCGTTCTGTGA
>JAZRIH010000088.1:0-2357 GCA_045645175.1 Eubacteriales bacterium
AATGCCGACCTGCGGCGAAAGGTGTGGTGGCGGACAGTTCCCTCCATTATCGTGGGCATCCTTTCGGTGATCGCCTACGTGGTGCTGCTGGGCACGTCCATTTGGAACCACCACTCTCCCTCCCAGATCACGGGTGCATTCATCCTCTACACCCTCCTCTGCTTTGCCCCCATCGGTGTCTTCAAAAGCTGGGAACGCTTCACCGACCGCTCCTTTGAGGGACAGGTGGTGGAGATGGAGTTCCAGCACCGCACCAAGCAGGGCCTTGACCGCCGTGTCCATCATTACACCATCGCCAAGATGAAGGTGAGAGAGGACAGCGGAAACGTCATCGATTTTGAATACATGGTGAAGGGTGCAGTTCCCTTCGGACCGGGCAGCCGCATCCGTCACTACGCCGCCACCGATTTCATGTACTTACTCGACCCCGACAAGCCCATCGTCTGCGTAAACTGTGGCAATCATTACAGCCGAACCCCCGAAATTCACAGCGACGAGGATCTCTTTTTCAGCAAAGCCGGTTACGATCTGGACGATGCCGATCCTCTCGCCCACGTCCCCGACCGATGCGGATTCTGCAAAATGTCCATCATCAAGGAATCCACGCAAAGATACGACCCCATGAAATAAAAAGCTCCCCCGTACAAGTGTCATTGCACCTGTACGGGGGAGTTCCCTCTAAATGGATTCATTCAATTGTCGGCGGTTATTCGATGGCGATGGGCGCCACGTCTACCTTGTACAGATCGATCCGCGCGACCTCGCCGACCTTGGCAAGGGCATTCACGTCATCCGCATCCAAACGGGCAATGATCTGGAATGAAAACAAACTGACATATTCCACCTTGTCTGCATCCAAATATTGCTCGACAAACGCGTTATTCTTCGACAAATGCGCTTCCTTGGAGGCATTGCGCATTTCCATGATCACCTCTTGCATGGATTCCACGGCGTGCTGATTGCGATATTTCTCGGGCTCGGTCAAGGCGGGATCCTGTGTGGTGGCAGGCTCTCGATTCTTCATCTGTTCCCGCATACTGGGGGGCTCCTCCCCCTTGATGTAGAGGATCACCCGTTGTTCTTCGCCATTGCTTTGGGCAAATGCATCGGCAAGGCGCTGGCTGATCACTTCTGTGGGAACGACGGTTGTAGGCGCATCCTGTGCGGTCGCGGGAGCATTTGCAACGGGGATGCCGCTCATGCTGTCCATATCCGCACAGCCTACCAGCAGAAGGGCGGCGAGGGTGAGGAGAAGAAGTGTTTTTTTCATAGTGGGGGCTCCTTTCGGTCAAAATGATCTTATTTTCCGGAGGTATGCTTTTCCCAAATGATTCGGATATCATCTTGGGTAAAAACTCCTTCCTCGCAGGCACTTTGCAGACTGTAAAGTTTGCCGCCGGATACAACCTGATAGCGAATATTGTAATAGCCGTATTTGAACGTATACCCCAGCACCGTTTCCTTTGCTTCCATCGGTGCAGGCGCCGGCGAGGGACAACCCGCGTACAGTATCACAAATGCGCCATTATGCTCCATCAGCACAGAGTAAATAACCGGATCATTAATCGTCAAATCCTCGCGCACGGAATCCTTGACCGCCGCCCAAAGGGCTTTTCTTGCGTTCAGCTCCAGTTCTGTGTACTTTTCAGGTGTTTCGATCACATCCCGCGCATCTGTAGTCACGACGGTAGTAGACGGTTGGGTTCCGATGGGATCGCTCATATCCGCACAGCCTACCAGCATGAGGGCGGCAAGGGCGAGGAAAATCAATGTTTTTTTCATAGTGGATGCTCCTTTCGATTGATTTATGCCGTTTTTCTTCCAATGTACTTCTATCAATAGTATACAATAAAATCCCCCGTTTGTCAATCATTCCCTGTCAGAGTTTACAATTTCCACACAAAAAGGAGAACCACACGGGTTCTCCTGAACGTGTCAAAAAAGTCCTTTGCCAAGTGGGCGGCAAGTATTTGCCGCCCTGTTCAAAAGTTTTTGGGGTCCTGCCCTTTTTTCAAAAAGGGCTGGCGGGGTGTGGGGGGATCCCCACCAAAGAAGCTCACTTGCACTCGTACCAGGTCTTGCCCGAGGACACCTCGGCGGTGAGAGGAACCAGCGCACGGAACGCGCCCTCCATCTCGGCTTTCAGAAGCGCCGACGCCGCTTCTACGCAATCGTCCCGCACTTCCAGAATCAGTTCGTCGTGTACCTGCAGGATCAGCTTGGCATCCATGCCCGACTTCTCCAGCGCATCCTCCACACGGATCATCGCCAGCTTGATGATATCAGCGGCGGTACCCTGAATGGGGCTGTTCATGGCAACGCGCTCGCCAAAGGCACGCATCATCGCCTTGGAGGAG
>JAZRIH010000089.1:0-4143 GCA_045645175.1 Eubacteriales bacterium
CCAGAGATGTCGCGTCTGAGGACGCTCCATTTCTGAGGCGTTTCTTTCACTACCCGTGGTGCATTCTCGTAAAGTGGGTGACATCTCACGACCGAGGGTTTCTTCAGTTGCGGAGCAACTGCGTGCAGTAAGCCGCAAGGCGTCTGCTACTCTTGCCACGGGTTGTGTTCGGCAGAGAACGGGGATACCCGTATCTATCCCCCCTACCCCCACAAAGTGCATCCCATCACAGATTTTTTCAATTTCCCTTGACATTCCCATCCCGCTGTGCTACAATCAAAGAAGAATCACCCAAGGAGGATGGATATGGAACTCAATAACAAAACCGTGCTCTTTCTCGGCTCGTCTGTGACCTACGGCTCCGCATCGGGGGGGATCTCCTTTGCCGATTTTATGGCAGAGCAATGCGGAATTACTATGGTCAAGGAAGCCCTGTCGGGCACCACTCTTGCCGACATCGACAACAGCTCTTATGTGGCACGCCTGAAACGTGTGGATAAAAAGATCAATCCCGATTTGGTGATCGTGCAGCTTTCTACCAACGATTCGGGAAGAAAAATTCCTCTTGCCGATACAGATGCGGCAATCAGATGGATCACTTCCTATGTGAAAGATACCTGGAACTGTCCTATCGCCTTCTATACGGGCACCTATTTCGATCGTCCTTCCTATGCGAAAACCGTGGAGCATCTCTTTGATATCGCTGATGAATGCGGTTTCCTCGTCATCGACCTGTGGAACGATCCCGATCTCTTGGCGGTGAGCAAGGCAGACTACGCCCGTTATATGGCAGACCCCGTCCATCCCACCCTCTACGGCTACAAGGATTGGTGGACACCCAAATTTATCGAATTTTGCCGCAATCTGTAAGCGGTACATATATACGAAAGGAAATGACTATGAAAAAATTGCTCTCTTTTCTGCTGGCAGGTTTGATGATCACCTCGCTGGCATCCTGCGCCACTACTCCTGAGGAAACCACCGCAGATACCACCACCGCCGTAACTACCGAAGCCCCCGATCTCGGTCCCAAGCCTCCCTTCTCGCTGGACGGCAAGACCTTCATCTTCCTAGGCTCGTCGGTGACCTACGGCTCTGCCTCCAACGGCTGGTCCATGGCTGACTACATTGCCGAGAACAATGACTGCACCGTACACAAATGGGCGAAGTCGGGCACCACTTTGGTGGACAACGGCGCTGACTCTTATGTACAGCGTATGCTCAGCACTCTGAAGCGCGTGAAAAAGTGCGATCACTTTATCATCCAGCTCTCCACCAACGATGCTACTCAGGGCAAGCCTCTGGGTACCCTCAGCGATTCCATGAACAAGGAAGATTTCGATACCTCCACCATCATGGGCGCTATGGAGTTTATCATCGCCACCGCTAAGGAAACCTACGGCTGTGAGGTATCCTTCTACACCGGTACCCGCTATGATAGCGCCGCTTATCAGAACATGGTAAATGCTCTGGACAAGATCGCAAAGAAGTGGGACATCGGCGTGATCGACCTGTGGGATGATCCCGATATGAACAAGGTCAGCGATGCCGACTACAAGCGCTTTATGAGCGATTCCATCCATCCTACCCGTGTGGGCTACGAGGAATGGTGGGGTCCCAAATTCCAGGCACATCTGGAACAGTATCAGTAATCCAATAGACGAAAAAATCCACCCCTCTTGACTGAGAGGGGTGGACTTTTTTTAGTTATCCACACTTTGGGGAAGGACGGTGTGCTCGTTCTTCACTCTACGGAGCACCAAGTGAGTCTTGGTTACCGATACACCTGCCATGGAACGGACGGTGCGGTAGATTTCCTCCAGACCGTCGGTAGAGTCGGTGACGATCTGCAGAATGTAATCGAAATCGCCGGTGACGCAGTCGCAGGAAACGATGCTGGGCAGACTCATCACCATGGCAATGAAATTGTCGGCATAGTGGGGATGCTCCAGTGCAACCTCCATAATGGCGGATACACCGTTGCCGATCTTCTTTTGGTCGAGGATCACGGTGTACTGACGGATGATGCCCGACTGTTCCATGCGCTTGATGCGCTCGGTGACAGCGGAAACAGATAGTTTAATGGAATCGCCGATGGCAGATGCCTTGGCGCGGGCGTTTTCTTTCAGATAGTGGAGAATTTTCAGATCAATGCTGTCCATGAGTCCCTCCGAGGGAATGTATTTTGACTCCCCTATTTTACCATAAAAAATTTTGCAAATCAAGACGATTTGCAAAATTTTTTCGTTATGCGTTTGTTTTTTTCGATTTGGCAAAGAGCTTGCGCAAATAGTAGACTGCCACCGAGGTGAGGTTCAGACACTCGGTCACGATACCGGGGATGGAGCTTGAGAGGTAGTTATACCAGATCCAGCCGGGAGAGATGAGGAAGAACTGTCCCGCGCGGATGTAGCCCTCCCGACGGGTCCAGAAGAGGTAGGCGCAGATCATCATGATCGCTCCCAGAATATAATCGGGGATTCCGATATTGAGGGAGGGGAAGAGGGAAAAGACCACGGGTGCTGCCATGTACGCCCATGCGAACAGGTGCATGGCAAATTTGCCCGAGAGCTTTTGGGGATCGGTGTAGAGGATCACCACGTTGCGCAGGACGTTGAGCACATTGAGGATGCATCCCGTGACCGCGCCCAGCAGTCCGAAGTGAATGGCAAACAAACCGGTTGCCGCCGCCATTACCCAAAGGGTGCCACGGGGGTCTTTCACTTGAAAGGAGAGTACCACCGTTGCCATGGCGATAAAGCCGATGATCAGGGCAATGGTATCGATCATTGTGCAGGCTCCTTTCTGTAAAGCCAGATGCCAAAGATTGCAATGGCAAGTCCGCAGAGAATCGTACCCAAAAGATAACCCTTCACGATTTCGCTGACAAAGAGCAGGAGTTTGGGGGCAAAGTAGTCTGCCATCAGCAGTACCATCAGCCCTGCCGCGATCAGGAGGGTGGGAATTGCCATGCCTACCTGCAGAGGGGTAAGTGAATTTTTGCGGTGAGTGAGAAGCAAGATCGCTATCGCCGTTATGGAGAGGGCAAATACCAAGAGAAGTCCCTTGGTCATGGGATGGTTGATGAATGCCATAGCGGTGTTGAAGCGGTCGGTGACCCAAAAGGTCAGGAGCATCATTGCCCAGATCACGGAAAGGTGGGAAATGCATTCTTTGATCATTCGTTTCATAGTTACCTCACACTTATCGGATCTCGCCTACGCAGATCATGTCGCTGATCTTGCGGTTGGTGCCGAAGGACACGATAAACTCGCCGTCGAAGTAGCCGTATACGCTGGCGCCACCGTCCAAATTGTAAGCTTGCTTACAGCCTGCCTCGGACATCACCTTGGCTAACTCGTCCATGTTCATGCCGTCGCCGCCGGTGGTCTTGCCATCACGGCTTCCGTCTACTGCCACCATCACATAGTGACCGGGTTCTACATAGCCGATCGCCGCTCGGGGATTGGTGCGCCAAACTGCCGATTCGATGTTGGTTTTGGCGCTACCATCGTTGTGGAGCAGTTCAGGACCGAAGCTCCAAATCTGATAGGGCGCTTTTGCCGCGATTTTATTCCAATCGTACTCAGCCGGGGTGATGGTTTCCATACTGCCGTCCCAATAGAGGACGCAGATATCCGAGGAAATAAAATCCTTGGTACGGATAAGCTCGCCGTTACGGACGATGACCTCCTTGGATGCGGCACCTGTGTTGAATACGTCGCCGTTAATGGCAAAGACAGTTTCCGTTCCCTTCAGCAGGTCGGAAGCGGAGTTGTTTTTGCCCTCCTGATAGGAGGCAAAGAGATTGTCCAGATTGCGCACATAAATGTGGGCAATATAGTAGATGACGTGGGTATCCTTGGGAGCGGTGGATTTGGTAGGACGCTGTTTCAGAGTCTTGTCTACCTTGGTGACCTCGATGCAGAGATCGTGACTGCGGTAGGAGCCGTTGCCTTTGACGATCTCGTTGTCCATGGAAAATTTATGGTAGAATTTTGCGCCAAAATCGCCGGACATATCCCAAATAGGACCGGTTTGAGGAGGGATTGGATCATCTCCCGTGGAGGGGGGAAGGGGATTGCTCACCGAGGGGGTAACAGTGGTGGTGGTAGGACGGGTAAAGATTTGATGGGTGGTATC
>JAZRIH010000090.1:0-1944 GCA_045645175.1 Eubacteriales bacterium
CGAAATCGAATGCGCATGAGCTGAATACGTTTTTGGTTACTTCATTTGAGAGGAAGGATGCATTCTGCGCATCATTTGTATAAAGCAGGCCTTCTGTCCTGTTGTCGTGGATCTTGCAGTTATAGACCGTGAAGTCTGAGCCGTAGTCTGCAACGAAGAGACAATAAGCATTGTAATCACTCTTGTTCCCAATATCGTGGATATCACAGCCACTGACAAGAACTTCGCTGCAGTCACTGACATTAACAGCACCATCGCTGCATTCGTAAATGTCGCAGTCCGTGATGTTGAGTTTCTCGTTGCTAAATCCATAAACACCGATCGTACCGCAACCATAAAGGCCGCATGTATCTATATTGATTTCGCTGCAGTCTGCCAGGAAAAGGACACCGCCTGAGCATATGCCGGGTTCCTTTGTATGACCGGCTGTAAGATCTGATATTGTGATATTCGAGCATCCTATGAATTCAATTACATTGGCATATCTCGGAACAGCTTCAATAGTTGTCTCGTCGATTCCGGCGCCGCGGATAGTAAGATCTTTTACATCATGGATGACCAGCTCGGCATCGGCTCCATTCTCATCGTACACGCCATCGGTGTTCCATGAATAATAGTCACTCTTTGATTCCTCGCCATAATCCGATGCCGTGCTAAGGTCGTAAACGCCTTCTTCAAGTTCGATCACGGTATTGGGAGCGATTGCTGCAAGGAACTCATCAACATTTTTTACCGTGACAACGCCGCCTTTCACATCGGGTACGGCATCCGTATTTTCCGGTTTTTTATCGGAGACAGGACCGGCAGCTATACCGCAGCCTGTCAGAAGTGTTATGGCAAGAACAGCTGAAAGTACGCGTGTTCCACTCTTCTTATAATTCATTATCTGAGTAAGCCTTTCTTTTAGATTTTTCTTTTCAGTTGCAAAGCTCGTTGCAACAACCGCTGAAGGCAGAGGTGATTGTGCTGCCATCAGAAGGAGTGAGTTGCCGTAAGACTGCTTCTCGTCTTTGTTCATCGAACGCAGTAACATCTCATCGCAGCTAAGCTCACATGAACGGTTTAATTCCCTGCGGATAACCCAGGCTACGGGATTGAACCAGTGCAAAGAAAGAATAGCTGATGCAACCCACTTGTAGAGCGTATCAAAGCGGCGGTAATGTGTAAGCTCGTGACGGAGTATGTTGAGCAGGAGCTCTTCATTGTAATCGCGCATGGGCAGAACGATCTTCGGCTTGAATACGCCTAACATCATGGGCGTACGCGCTGAATCCGAAAAATAGAGATCAGGCTTTCTGCCTTCGATCGAAGCATATACCGCTTTGGTAAAGCTGTCGGGTTCCATAAGTTTTTTCTTCAGGCTGAAGCTGAAATGAAGATAGGAAAACACAGTAATCCCCATACTTACGAATGCTCCTATTGCCCAGACCGAGAGCCAGAGCGCAGGTGATTTCCAATCAATTGAAAGCGCGGCTTTCGGGGCAGGTTCGGAAACTATCCTATCCTGTGTTTCTTCTTCAATAAGTGCGATGTCAGTTTCAGCTGTCTCACTTTGCACTACGTCTTTGTGATCAATCTCATAAACGTAGCCGGTGTTATCCTGAACATAGCTTTCGCTGTAAGCAGTCTGAACTGCAGAAGCGGGTTCGGCAGTTGTTGTCTCTCCCATTGCGGGAACAAGTCCCGGGAAAGGCAGTGCCAGGCGCAGGAGTACCAGGAGCCAGGCATAGTAATAGACCGTGCTCGGCATTTTCCGCAAAACTGTATAACGCAGACACATGAGAAGCAGCGCGAGAATACTGCCGCCTATGGTCATTATCAGCAATGAATGCATTTCTATTCCTCCACCTTGAACATTTCGCGTAACTCGGCAATGTCTTCCTGGGAAAGACCGTCCGAATCAACAAGAGAAGCTATCAGATTACGGGCCTTACCGTCATAAAT
>JAZRIH010000091.1:0-16009 GCA_045645175.1 Eubacteriales bacterium
ATGCCTGTGCACTGGCAGAATGGAAGTTCGGTGCAGGACAGGGTACGCGCAATATGATCTTTTTGACCTTCGGCACCGGACTGGGCGCAGGACTCATTCTGAACAGCACTCTGTATTCGGGCAGTTGCGGCATGGCAGGCGAGGTTGGACATATGGCATTGGAAAAAGACGGTCCCGTGGGTTACGGCAAGGCAGGCTCGTTTGAGGGATTTTGCTCGGGCGGCGGTCTCCGTCAACTAGGTGTTGCCAAGGCACGCCAAATGCTGGACGAAGGACTCACTCCCTCCTTCTGCCCCGACGAAGCCTCCATTCCCTTAGTGACCGCGCAAAAGGTAGCACAATTCGCAAGCGCAGGACATGATGATGCGCTTGCGGTGTATCGGCAGTGCGGAGAGATGCTGGGACACGGACTTGCCGTACTGGTGGACATTCTCAATCCCGAAAGGATCGTCATTGGCTCCATTTACGCCAGAGCAAGCCATCTTTTGGACGAGGCGATGTACAAGTCGCTTACCGAGCAAGCACTTTCGCAATCGCTGAAGGCTTGCAAAATCGTACCTGCCGCGCTGGGTGAATCCATCGGGGACGTTGCCGCCTTGTCGGTCGCCGTCAACGGTCTGCAAAGAAGGAACTGATATGAACCATATTGAAAATCTGATCACACGCTATCCCTCATTGGCTGTATGTAAAAAAGAGATCACCACAGCAGTTGATCTGATCATCCGTACCTATCGAAGCGGCGGCAAGGTACTGCTGTGTGGCAACGGCGGAAGCGCCGCCGATTGCGATCACATCGCGGGTGAGCTTCTCAAGGGCTTTTTGTCCCGTCGCCCTGTGAGCGATGAGCGCATTCCCTCGCCTTTGCGCGAAAATCTGCAAGGCTCGCTCCCTGCCGTTTCCCTCCCCTCGCTGACCGCCGCACTGACTGCAAGTCTCAATGATCTAGATTCCGCCTACGTTTATGCACAGCTTCTCTACGGACTTTGTCAATCGGGAGATCTGCTCATCGCTATCTCCACCTCGGGCAATGCCCAAAATGTGGGACACGCGGCAACGCTGGCGCGTGCGCTGGGCGGAAAGGTGCTTGCCCTGACCGGCGAGGGCGGTGGAAAGCTGGCAGAGATTGCTGACCTGTCCATCCAGGTTCCCGCCAGAGAGACCTACCAAATCCAGGAATTCCACCTGCCCGTTTATCATGCGCTGTGCGCCGCCGTTGAAAGCGCACTATTCGATTGATTTGTCGCACACAGGCACGCGAACACCATAATCAAGAAGAGGAATCGTACAAAAACTTGTACGATTCCTCTTCTTATGTTCGATTATATTGGAACTTTCCCTTTCTTCTCTTAAATTCTTCAAATATTTGCAAATTCAGCCGTGCAAAATTCACATACCGGGCATCACAAACAGCAAGGACGATTTACCTTGCCATTTTCGGACATAGGTGATGGAAAAATTTTTATTTTTTGTGAGTGTTTGGGAGAGGGCTGCTGTATCTCGTTTCCCCTCAATTCGTATATAAGTTGAACTTAACAAAGTCGATTATCTATGCTATAATTGTTACAACGAAGCATCCAAATCGGCTAAAAAAGCGATGAATCGCAGTGTAACAAACCTATCGCACCAACGATTTTTTTGTACCGGCTTTGGGCAAACAGGCACACGATATTGGAAGATAATCAGCGATACTGCTCGATCAGGGGCATCCTAAGGTAATTGGGGTGGTAGAGGCCGCAAGTTCAAGTCTTGTCACTCAGACCAAAAACGAGCAGTTTTATGACTGCTCGTTTTTTTGCGTTTTATTCCCTGTTTTGTGGCAAAGCATTCCGAATTTCCGCTGATTTCGATTTGTTTTGCAAATTTTCCAATCTAAAAAACACGAATAAAAATCAATGTGGTTGTATCATCACATTTCGCATGGTACAACATTTGGTACAACAATAACGAAATGTTCGATTTTTAGATGGTAGTACGCAAAATTATTTTCATCTTTTCCAAGTTCGTTTTTTGATGCAACACAAAATCAGATTCAGGAGATGAAACCATGGCAACTATCACTAAAAAAGCAAACGGAACCTAGCTTGTACGAATTTACTGCTAACGATCTGATACAGGTCGGCAACTTTCCAAAGGCAGAATCTTTACTCCATCCAAGCCCCAAATATCCTACTCCAAACTTAATCGTGAACTGGACGAGTTCATTAAAGCTTTTGAAGCAGAGCTTAAGCAAGGTATTCCGGATTCATTTGAGCAGAAGAACGCACATTACTTCAAGGATTTCTGTAATGAATATATGGAGATCAAATCTAAAACTCTCTTCCCGGGTACATTTGAGTTTTACACGAAGGTAATTCAAACGCATCTGATTCCCCTCTACGGAAAATTCGAGCTGGAAGAATTCCGTGTCAGACATGTGCAGGGCTATATTCAATATCTTTCTAATCTGAAACGCATGGACCGCAAACAAGACGATCTGACGCCCTCCACAGTCAAACGAATACGTTACTGTGTTGCGCTCTATCCTTTCCCTCGCCTACAAACTGGAATATATTGAAAAAGATATCAGCTTGTCTCGTCGTTTGGAATTTCCCAAAGCCATTCCCAAATCCATCGAGGTGTTTACCTTTGATGAGATTCAAAAGATTCTGGATACGCTGAAAGAAGAACCGCTCGGGATCCGCGCATTGATCGAAGTTGCCCTGTATACAGGGTGTCGTCGAGGTGAAATTGTGGGACTGAAGTGGAGCGATATTGATTTTGAAACAAAGAAAGTTACGATCCAGCGCAGTATTTCTAAACTCAAGGATCAAGAAGCCAAAGAAAAATGTCCTAAGAGTATCTCCAGTATTCGGTCGATGATTATTCCCGAATGCCTCTGCCAGACACTTCACGAATATCGAGAGCACCAACGGCAATACAAGGCTTATATGGGCGATCTATTGAAAGAATGTGATTACCTGTTCACAGATACCTATGGCGCTGTAATGCACCTTCACACGCCCAGTAAACAGTTTGCACACTTCCTATCTCGTCATGGAATTCGCCACTTGAAATTTCACGGACTTCGCCACGCCTGTGCAACACTACTTTGGGTAAGCGGATTGGATATCAAAACGGTGTCTACCCGTTTAAGGCATGCGGATATCGAAACAACAGGAATCTACCTCCACGTATTAGAATCTATGGATCGAAAGGCTGCAGATACGTTTGATATCATGGCCCGTAATATGGGACAAGCGTAAATAGAAAAAGGAGCGATCAAAACGATCGCTCCTTTTCTATTTACTGATGGATTTTTCCGCATTCGGGACAGATGCTCTTCGCGCCCTCGCCCAATGGAAAGATATTCCGAAAATGCATTTGGAATTCCAGATAGCGATGATACAAAATGGGATCTCTCCGCTGGGACTCCCTGCTCTGTCTGGAATGGGGACGGTGATTGGTAATGGAGGTCTCCGCCCACGCTCTGCCCGTGTGGGGGCAGCGGCGGAGAGCGATCTGGGTTCGGCAGGTCTCGCAGACAACCGCATCGTCGCCGTTGTCCTTGGTAAGCTCCAAGGATGCGCCGCAGAAGGGGCACTCGGTCCACCTGCGATCGGAGTAGATCATTGCCCGAAGCAAGATCTGCTGGATGCGTCGGAAGGATTCGATATCGTAAACGCTGAGGAACACAAAATCCTCCTCCCCTTCAATGGGAGCAAGGAGATGGACTTCATCCGCTTGATATGCCCGCTCTGCCTCCTGCTTCACCGCAAGTCCTTCTTCCCCGTTCAATGTGGGAATCAGCAGGATGGTATAGGGCAGATCCTTTTGAACCGTCAAGCGGTAGACGCGATGGGATAAACAGGAAAGGCAGTCTATCTGTAAGCGCCAATCGGCAAAGGTTGCACGAAGATTGGGATGCACAAAATCAATAGGCGTATCCGCAAAACGGAAATTGAAATGTCCTGCGGAAAATGCCGTAAGCATCAGAGCGTACAGATCATATCCCGACGAGGAAAAGGGAATGCTTTCCTCGTCGGTCTGCGCGGTCTCCCCATGGTATTGGGAAAACCATTTCAAGAGGCAATAGATGCGGTAATAATCCTTGTGATTGCGGAAAATGTTAGTCTTTTTCAGGGTGACCTTGTCCTTGCGTCCTTTGCACTTCTGATAAACGGTACTGCCCAGTCGTGCGCGGATCACTTCGTCAATGAAGGTCAATCGATTCAGACAGCGCTCAGCTTGAGGACGGTAACGGTCATAGTCCTTGACGTAACTGATATGGAGCTTACCCACGGTCACGTAATACTGCAGGTGGTTTTCCCGATCCAGAATATTATAATGGAGATCGCCGTGACCGTAGAGCATATCCCGCAAAATGCGGATGTTTTTCCCCACTACACGGAGAATCTGATCGATCAGACGGGTAAAAGCGATGTTTTCGTAGATGGCATACTGATCCTTGTGCGTGACGGTCAAGAGCCGACGGGGAGTCATGCCCTTCTCGTCGATATCCTCCCACAGCTGGCTGTGGGAGGCGGCGTGGACGATAGATCGGTGATTGACCACTCGCACCGATTCAATGGGGAGGATCTCATCGGTATCCTTCAGCCGCAGGATGGGCTTGGCAAAGATCCGCTTGATGGCGGACAGAGTCTTCATGATCTGCTCGATGGTCTCTTCCAAGCCCTCAAAATCGAAATTTTCCCGAATAGCAAACAAATTCAGATTTTGAGTAGTAGCGGCGTCCATGGCAAGATATCCCATGGAATTATGTTCCCGTGCAAATTCCTCAAATGGGAGATAATCCGCAGCGCTGTCATTGACTGCCGCCGTTAAATGAATGGTTTTCATCATTGCCCATCAGTCCTCGTGAAGACGGCGGATGAAGTCACTGCAACGGTGGAGATTCAGGCGGGCAAATTCACTTGCCAGCTCTTCCTTGTCATCCACACTTCGGTATTCCAGCTTGCTGACCACCTTGCTGAGCAAGATCGTTTCCAGCGCTTCGTTGATCACTGCTTCCGACTGGGTAAAGCAAGCGGCATAGATGCTCACAAAGGTCTC
The DNA here is from genome assembly GCA_045645175.1 of Eubacteriales bacterium. Taxonomy (GTDB): domain Bacteria; phylum Bacillota; class Clostridia; order Oscillospirales; family CAG-272; genus CAKSQF01. The sequence continues at coordinate 5,050 of JAZRIH010000091.1, forward strand.
GATCTGGTTGGCAACACGGTTACCAAAGGAGATATTATAGGGTGCCAGCAGTTCTTCCACTTCCCGCACTACAGAAGATGAATCCAAATCGAATCGCACGTTAGTCTTCGCCTCATCAAACAAACGAAGGAGTTCGTTTGCCGAGAGATATCGCTGAGGAATTTCCGTGTGCTGCACCATAGACTTGGGGGCACGGCGATTGAAGTTCATGGTATGGGCACGGTCGTAAACCTTGTCGCTGATCTCGAAGGTGCTCTCGTCACGGTTGGCTGTTCCCACGAACCATACATTGGAGGGAACCTTCAGGGTGTGTCCCTCAGAAAGGGCATAATAGGGATAGCTCTTGCCGCCTGCGGTGCGGAAAAGACCGATATTCAGCAGTTTGATAGTACGCTTGTCCTCTTCATGCTCCATCAGAGAAAGGAAGTCGGAGAAATAATATTCTACTCGGCTCAGGTTCATTTCGTCCAGCACGATGAAGGTCATACGGTCGGGATTCAGAGCCGCCTTGTACAACGCTTGAGTAAATTTCTTGGGGGTATAGATACGGCTGAACTCGTTGTAATAGCCCAACAGCTCGTTCTTGTCTCGCCAAGAGGATTCCACCTCCACCAGCTCGCAATTGCCCAGCACCGCTTCGGAGAAGATCTTAGGCAAGCTGGTCTTACCCGTACCGCTCATACCTTGAAGAATGGTCAGACGGCAAGCGCCCAGACCCGCCACAAATGCGGCGATATCCTGAGGGCTGTAATAGAGATGCAGTCGGGAGTCACGGGCGTAGTTCACCACAAATTGTACCAGGCCGGGCAAAGTGGGTGCTTCATAGGCATGAGCGGAAATGGTTTTCTGCTCCGCCTGATACTGGGGGATCTTGTAGTCCAACTCGGTGAAGGTAGGACAAGGGTCATTGTCCTGCTCCGCAGGGAGAGTCTTCTTGCTTTCCACCAAAGGAGCAGCTTCGGTATTCTTTTCTTCACGGAATTCTGCAGGAGCGGTGCAGAGCTCCTCTACCTGTATGCCCCGTGTATAGGGACGGCGGATCAGCGCGATTACTGCAATGGCAATTGCACCGATCATCCAATAGATCGCTCCGCTCTTCACCTTGAAGACCATGTTGAGATCAGCAGTTTCCAACAGCTGACCAAGCCAATCCTCCATTGCCGCCTGATTCATTTTCTGAACAATCTCGTAATACTTGCCGAACAAGCCGATGAGCATGGCAGAAACCAGTCCTGCGATTAGCTGTCCGAGGGTCAGTTTATAGAAAATCTTGGATCTGCTGATCAAGGCAACGGTAGAAAGAATCAGCAATGCCGCGGTAATTGCCAAAATAGCGATCAGAAAGAAGGCAACTAATTGGAATCCCGCTTCCGCATCGCTCATGGCGGTGAGGATCTTCCATCCGTTGAGACGCACCGACGCGATGTCGGTTTCGGGGAAGGTCACCCGAAAGATATCCGAACAGCAGGCAGCCACGGTGACGATGGACATCGCCAGACCGTAGAGATAGAACTCGATCCGTGTCCCTGCGACGGTATGTGCCTGCAAACCGGTAGGTTCGTAACGGACACCGCGCAGAACAAATGCAAATACCAGCATGAGCAGGATTGCAAGGATAAAGGGCAAATAACCCTCTGCCGAATAATGATAGTCAGTGCCCTTGGAGTTGCGCAGAGATGACCAGATGACACCCAGCAAGAAATATCCGCCTGTGAAAATCGTATTCAGGATCAATACTCCTTGAATTTTGTCAGCGTATTCCCACTCCTCAGATGTATATCGTTTAAAGGAGTTGAGGTAGCATATTAAACTCACCGTACAGCAGACGAAGAGCCCTATGAACAGAATCATATTAGGCAAGGCGTTCATTTCATCGATCAACACACCGATTGGAAGGATCCGATAGGTTTCCTCGCCTGCCGAATAGGTCAGGAGTGGGATGAAAAACAAGATTGCCAGCAGGAACTGGCTGACCGTAGCAAGGATCAGCATCATCCTGCGACGGGCAAAGCCGGTGAGAATCTCTTCGGAGCGTTTCTTTTGAGCACCACCCCATACGATGGCACCAATACTGTACACCAATCCCGCAAGACTCAAGAGGATTTCCAGCACGATCCAGAAGCCACCGACAAATCCGTACAGAAGAAACAGACAGCTTGCAATCAACAGGATGATATGCACACACAGACTGATGGCGTGGGGATAGAGCAGGATCCGCTTGTGCAATGCCGTGGTAAACAGACCCACCGCAGAGACGATGATCGCTCCCAGCAAGAGCACCAGCACAACGATGCATGCAATCGTCAGCGTGCCGTGACTGCCCGATTGCGGAAATGCGGCCATCCATATGGAACTATAGATATCCGTGGAACTATAGTTTTCTGCTACGTCACAGCTCATGATAGCAAGATCTATGAGGATGCCCAAAAGCATCATACTACAAAGAAGCAGTTTCCGCAATTTGGGTACAAATAATTTTTTTATAGATGGATTCATATGATGACTTCCCTTTCAATATGGAATAATACTGTTTTTAGTATATCACAATTGGGTATACTTGTCAATAGATAAACATCCCTCATCGACAGTCTCCCCTATGGTCGCATAGTTCGCCACCATACTTGATTCAAGAATTTTTGGGATGCGTATACTATGAATCGCCCCTCTAATATCCAATGCCCACACGGTGAAATGAAGTATTGCTATAATTCACAAATAGAGTACTGGAGCATACATAAGTTTTAGAAAAGATAGTTTATCCTTAATTTTGGTATTCGCACTGAATGTCTCATCAACTTCCCTGCTCGCCAAACACCCAAAGGTAGTAATCCTCGAGCGTCGGCGCGACCGTCTTTGCATCACCTTCGGGTGTTGCTTCGGAGAGCACGCGGAGGGTTACGCCCGTTTCGGTTTGGGCGATGTTGATCACACGGTAGATCTGTTGGAGCTTGGCGACTTCCTCGCTCTTGCAAGTGATTTCCCATACTTTGCCCTCTATCTTATTCGCCAGTTCGTGGGCAGGTGCAAGGTCGGTGATCTGTCCCTTTTTCAGGAAGATCACTTCTTTTGCGATGTACTCCACGTCGCTGACCACGTGGGTGGCGATGAGCACGATCTTTTCCAGTGCAATCTTGGCGATGTAGTTGCGGATGGCGATGCGCTGCTTGGGATCGAGACCTGCGGTGGGTTCGTCGAGGATGAGGATCTCGGGATCGCCGAGGACTGCTTGGGCAAGTGCCAATCTCTGCTTCATACCGCCCGAGAGAGCGGAGATTTTACGATTGGGCACATCGGCAAGCTCCACCGCTTCGAGAACTTCGGCAATCTGCTGTGAGGCTTCGTCTTTTTTGAGTCCTTTCAAAGTCGCCATGTACCACAGGAACTTCTCCACGGTGAAGTTGGGATACATTCCCGGATACTGGGGCATAAATCCCAGCTTTTCACGGAACTTTACGCCCATTTTAAGGGTGTTTTCACCATCGTAGGTGATCTCGCCGCTGTCCGCTTTGAGGTTATCGGTGAGGATGTTGATCAAAGTCGATTTGCCCGAACCGTTAGGTCCCATGAGGGCGTAGATGCCGGGAGTGAGGGTTGCGGTGAAGTGATCGAGGGCATGATTTTTGCCGTAGGATTTATCTACGTTTTCGAAATGTAAGGTCATAATCGTTCCTCCTTATTTACAGAACTTGCGGTAGGACGCCGCGACAAGTGCCGCTGTCGATATGGCAATCCCGCCGACGAAGATCAACATCCACCACACTCCGCCTCGTTCCAGCGAGAGAAGCCACAAGCGATCGCCCGACAGGAAGGTGGTAAAATCGAAATAACGGGCGAATTTGATACCAAAGTAGTAAAGTGCATAGGGGAGCATGGTCAAAAATGCAGTCAGTGCCAGTACTAATTTGGTGTTGCGGACAAGACAGGACAGCGAAAATGCGATCAATGCCAAGAACAATGCGGCAAGCAGACGAAGCACAATACAGAGGACGAGATACTGTCCTACCGAAATATCGAAGCTTGCATCGGCATAGCGTTCCATGGAGCAGAGGGGTGCGCCCAATGCAGGAAATCCCGATGATCTGCCCATCAGAATCAGATCGGCAATAGAGAATGCAATCGAAAGACCGCCTGCGTAAAACATCGACCATGCCAGTTTGCAACAGAAGACGGGTCCCCTTCCCCGAGGTGTGGTACGAAGGATTTGCACGAATCCTCCCTTGGAAGAATCGCCTGCATATTCTTTCGCAAAGATGGCGGACAAGCCCAACAGAATCAGCAGATAGAGGGGCAGGTCCAGCTCGGTGCTAAAGAAATCTTTGTAGCCGTATTCGTAGAAAAACTCGGTTTCCAATCCCGTTTCGGTAGATTTGTCGTTCAGATAGGCCATGTGCGCCGACAGCTCCGACAGTACGGGGAGTTCCGATGCCGCTTTGGTGGATGCTTGCTGATAAGCGAAATATTCGTCAGCGGTGATCTTTCCCGTAGCGTAATTGATCATGTATTCTTGCTGTGTTTCTTGAGCGGTAAGACGTATTGCTTCGCTGAGTGCGTTCTCCAACGCCAACATAGTTTCGTCAGTAACCTTACCGCCAAATTCCTCTACATAGGCAAGGGTACGAAGCTCTACATCATTTTTCACGGGATCGAATCGATCGGTGCTCTGCTCTACCCGTACCACAACCAGGAAAAGGATAGCGACGATCAGCAAAGGCGAAGCCCATTTGAGCAGTTCGCCGCGCATCAAGGAGGGTGTACGTACCTTCAAAGCTTTGCGCTGAGTTGTCTTTGGTCTAAAAGGTTTAGTTAAGAACGAAAGAAGTTTGCTTGCCTTCTTCACCCGTGTGGTAGGACGGCGGAAGGCATAGGCAAAGGTAGTGCCGATGACAATCCCACACAACAGCACAGCCGATGCACCCATCAGCAAGGGATACAGACTGTTGCCGTATTCCATCAGAGCGATCACGGGCGGACGCATGAGAAGCCGCCCCGATGCAGGCTCGATGAGGTTGAAATAACGCCAATCGCCGAGGATGGGAATCCAATGCATGAGTAGATTGGCAGTAGTCAGCAGACCGCCCACGATCAGGGGGAGGATCACCTGCCGAGTCAGTGCGGTGAGCAGAAGGGAGATGCCCGCAATCACCGATGCCGCCAAGATCATATCTGCTAAGTTGAGCAGAAGGGTTTCCAAAATCGTCATGGCATAGGGGGCATAGACATATGCCGTGAGATTCTGCACCGCACGCAAGGGAGAGGTCAGACCGAAGCGAAGTCCCACGAAGGCGATCTCGGATACGGTGAGCAATAGAGCAGTTCCTGCGATGGCGATCATCATTGCTCCGCATTTTGCCACAGCGGGCTGCCAACGGCCTCGTTTGCACACACGGATGACCGGCTCTACACCGCTCTCGCGGTCGGCATAGCCCATCTGTACAGCCAACAAAAGTGCGGCAAGGATGAGGAAGATCAGATGATTTTCGTAAGTCAGCAGATCGTCCCAGCCTCGAACGATGGAGGGCGATTCATCGGTGACTTCCAAAATGCCCGTGTAAAGCTTGATGAGATTCCTTTGGTAATTGCCCGTTTCATTATCGGTGGAAATGCCGAAGCGTTCCAATACATCAAGATTCTTCTCGGCTTGAGAGACCGAGCTTCCCAAGGTGTTTCGATAATCGGACACATAGGCAGAATAGAGATCGAAGATCTCGAAATCCTCGTAGCCCTCTACCAACGTGGAGGGAGTGGTGTATTCAAACACATACTCCACAACCTCACCTACCACGGGATTGCCATTCTCGTCAAAGCTAATGGGCGGAAAGAGGGGTATGTTCTGCTCCCATTCCTCGTATGCCCTCTCTCGATCGGCTTTTAACTCCTCGTAATAGGAAATGTAATATTCGGGATCCTCGGCACAGACCTCCTCTAACCGCGCAAAAGCATCTGCATAGGGAGCTAGACGATCGGTCTTTTCCTCGGAGGCTTTGGTATCAAAATACAAGCTGACCAAATTGCCAACCAGCAGAAGCGCAATGATGATAGCAATTCGTCGGGTCAGTAATTTTCGCAGTTCTGCGGATAGTTGTCGTAACATTGTATTCACCTGCTTGGTTTACCTAAATAATTTTCGATCTATATTAATTGATATATTCGATTCTATCTTGAGTGCTGAACCACACTTCGATTTCGTTGCCGTTTTTACTTACAACGACTTGGTTTTTTGTACCGTTTGCCATTTTAATTACATCGGCATCCGCTGTATAAGCACATCCTGTAAACGAAATTTTGTCATCAAACACAGCATTGATATCAATATTCATACCAATATTTTTGCAAACGGTCGTGCGCTTTAACGTGTTCAAATTCAGTGCAAACAATGTACCGTTGCTGTCATTCGTAAAATCCGTGTTTTTAATATTGTGCGGAAATTTAGATGCATCTACCATTTCAAGCACTGCAGGCTGATAATAGAGCGTATCTTCATCAAATCTGTACTGTGATAATGAATTTATCATATTTTCTGCAATTAATTCCGGGGTAACCGTCAGATTATTCAAAGGGATACGGAAGCAATTGCATTTTTCTCCGTAATTAACTGTTTCAAAATCCGCAAAATAATAGAAATAATCCCCAACGATTGCTCCCGGAATTCCCTTTCCGTTTTCTCCCATATTGCCTTTTAGATCTGCAATGTCCAAAAGTCTCTCTTCATTGGTCAAATCCAAATCGCATCGGCTGAGATATCGGCTATCTGCAAGATAATACAGTTTATTATCGTTGATTGCTAAAATCAGATACGCCTCGCCCGGTTGTCCTTGTAGTTCTTCAAATTCTCCGCCCGCCTTCGGAATACGGCAAATAGTTTGCTCCCAAGTGGATGGATCTGCCATTACCATGTAAATGTAATCCCCATACGTAAAGAGTTTAGCAATCGTAGATTTGATACCATCTACCACAACAGTTCGAGTTCCCTTGGACAAATCATAACGCTCAATACAATAATCAGGCTCCCGTTCTTTCGAAACGCCGTTAATTTCATATGTCTCGCATCGCTTATACGACAAATACAGTACAGGAGATCCTGCATTATCGTATTCATCAATCAGCATAGATACTGGTCTTGGTGGGGTGGGTAACGGGCTCTCCGGCGCGTTAGTATAGATATTCAACGAAGCCTGACAATTTTCCATAAACGTTCCTGTTTCGTGTTTGCATACCGGATCAAAGCACAGTTTGTAGAATTCTCGCGGCTTTTCATAGGAATAGTATACAATGTCATTTTGCGTTAGCTCAATAAACATTCCGTTATAATCATTAAAACGCGAATTGGTAATGTCACCGTACAGCTTTAACTTCCCGTGAGGGGCATTCGGATCGTAGTCGCTGTTTTCGAGAAGATGGTCCAACCAATCTTGGGGGTCGCCTTGGTAGTCATTGGGATTCTTCGTTGTACCGCTGGCTGCGGGAACGTCCCCGAAGGGGTCTGCGGGGGTGTTAGCGGTGCCGTTCTTGCAGGAGGATAATGTAATGCACGTCAGTAGCGTGGTTGCTGTCAGCAAGAGCGATGTAAGTTTTGTGAGTTTCATAGTGTTTCTCCTTCTCATAGATTAAAATTCAACGCTAATTCAGCGGATAGTTGTCGTAACATTGTGTTCACCTACAATCTTTTGAGATAGTTCGTATCATTCCCCTCCAACGTATCCAAAACCTCCTGCAGAGCATAAATAATGGAACTGTTCCCCAGATGCGTAGGCGATCAACAGGTTGTTGTTATTCCCTGCATTTTCCACACCCGATTCTTTATACGCCCATCCGGAAAAAAGAACAATATCGTTCCAAGCATACATGGGATAAATTGCCATACCACTATTTTCAACAATCAATTTCGACTCTGCAGTTTTCAAATTCATTGCATACAGTTTACCATCGCAGGTATTTACCACAGTATAGTAATTAACCATTGGATTCACTCGCTCTGACTCGTCCACATATTGGAAAACACAAGGCTCATAGTAAAGTGTTCCTTCTGTAAAATAATAGCTATCCGGGGAAAAAATCATCTGTTCTACTACGCACTCACCGTTAGCGTTCAAATCAGTCATGGGGATGCGATATAGATTGCATTGCTCTATTGAGTATCCCTCATTATTGGGTTTCGAATAAACCGTTTCCATGTCGGCAAAGTAATATAGATATCCGCAATAAGAGCCTGCGACCACGCCTGATTTACCATCGTTGGTCTTCACATCACTCATATCCAATACTTTTGTACTGCCGTTTAACTCTAAATTGCAACGATAGATATAGCGGCTATTCACTACATAGTAGAGCTGATCGTCTACCACGTCCATGATGGTAAGACTGAGGGCTCCTTCTTCTCGATCCAGTTGCTCGGGTTCGCCGCCCGATTTATGGATACGGTAAAGCATTTGACCTTCTTTTTCACCCATGTCCAGCACATAGTAAATATAATCGCCGTAATTACACATTTGTTGGATCGTATAGTTAATATTGTCCATTACGATCTCGCGAGTGCCTTTAGACAAATCGAAACGCTCGATACAGTAAACGGGATCACGAGTTGCAGTTACGCCATTAAACGAATAAAAATCATCTCGCTTATACGCAAGGTAAATAACGGGAGACTCCTGATTCTCGTATTCATCAATAAACATTGAGAAAGGATAATTACGGGTATCACTGCTGGAATAATAAATGTTTACAATTGCAGAACAGTTTTCATCTTGGACATGATGATCACAAATGGGATCAAAACACAAAACATCGGCATTGTCGGATTCTTCCAAGGAAAAATATATTAAACGGCAACCGTCGCCCAATGTAATAAACATATCTCCGAAACGATGAACACCATAACCGAAGCCGGTTTTGCCATACAATTTCTTTTCTCCGGTCACTTCACCGGGCTTCCAGTTGAGGTTTGGGGTTTGGTTGGAAGGCTTATTGGTTGAACCATGCCCCGAGGTGAGCTGTGCCATGGGATTGGAACCAAAGGGATTGTCGGGATTGGTTGTTTGTTTCTTGCAAGAGGTAAATGCAATTCCTGTGACCAAAGTGGTCGCCGCCAGCAGGAGCGCAGTCAGTTTGGTATGTTTCATCATAGTTCTCCTTTTCATATTAAACATATTGAAAAAATGCTTTCACCTATATAATGCAAAAAGTACATTCGAGGGTACATTTTTTGAAAAAAATTTTCAAAAATTTCTAATTATTTATTCAATGTTCAATCCACCTGCAATTCCCTTGACATTTCTTCAAAAATACTGTATACTGATAGCAAAATAACCGAAAAAACATTGAATTTACATCATTAGGATCACCCATGAATATAGAACAATCTTTTGAAGCATTTTACAGGCAATATTACGACCGAATGGTCAGTTATTGCTATCATACATTTCAAATCAGCCAACCCGATTCCGAGGATATTGCGAACGAAGCTTTCACACAGCTTTGGCAGCGCTGGCGAGACTTTGACAACCATTCTCTGCCGGTACTGATTGCATGGACCCGAAAAACCATTCAGTATATGGCATATTCGTTTCATCGAAAAGAAGCAAGCACCCCGACAATCGTCGAACTGGGGCAATGGATCGCCTCAGAGGAGCTCCACGGTGAAGACACCGTTTCCTATCAAATGGACGAGCCGCTATTGAACGAGGAAACCTATCAAGCTTATTTATGCAGGATCCGCTCCAAGCTGAGCAGTAAGCAAGTCCGATTATTTGAATGCATCATCGTCAATCAAAATGACGTTCCAACCGCCGCAAAGCTCCTTGGCATGAAGGAGAATACCGTAAAAGTCGGGCTCAAACGACTCAGGAGCAAGCTAAAAAAAGAAATTCTCCCCGATGTATTAAAATAATTTTTTATTTTTTCAAAAAAATGTACCCTTTCCGTCCCAAAATGCATTCTATTATTGTAAGAGTGGATCGCAGGCACATTAGAATGAAGTAAGGAATTGATTATGAAAAACAATAGACTAAAAGACAATGATTTTCTGACTAATCTGAATATAGACAATGCTACCGACCAACAGAAGATCGCTTTGCTGAATCGGATCATCGACAATGAGCTGGAAAAGCCTGAGGCCGAAGTGGACATGACTTTGGTAGATGAATGCATGGCCTTTATTGCAGATCTGGAGGGAAACAAATTCCAAAAGACCGATGACGAGCTCACCGCCAATCTGCAGAAGATCATGTTCGGCGAAAGCCGCAAGGGTTCTGCTACCCAGATCACCCCAAACTCTAAGGGTTTCAAGCAGTATGCCAAATCCTTTTCGATCTTGATCGCCGCTACCCTGGCATTGGTGGCGCTTTTGGCAGTTGCGGCAAATTTTTTTCCTGCTGAGGGCACTGCCGTACCCACCACTACCGCCACACCCCAGATGATCACTCCTCAGGATGTTGTCATCAGCATTGGCGGAATTGAAACCGCTGCTTATTCATCGGTGGATGCCCTTTTGAAAGGCGAGAATTTGAACATGAGCTATCCGACCAAATTTCCGAACGGGATCCGATTGGAAAAAGTGGATCTGTGGAGACATGAAAACAATCAAGTGGATCTTACCTTCCACTTTAATACCGCTGATCTGCAATTTCAGGTGTGCAGCAATGAACTGTTCACCGATAGCAGCGAAGGCAAACAAGAACTGACGCATTTCACCGTGGCTGAGTTCACGTTTACCTTATATCGGCTGGAAGACGGTGCTTATGAGGCAACTTGCAGTGCGGGCGAATACGCTTACCGCATCACCTGCATCAATTATGCGGATTTGATTTTGATGTTGAATCACATGACAGAGGCTTGATTTCAACAATAATCGCACACCAAAAACACAAACGGAGTCTATCAAAACGATAGACTCCGTTTGTGTTTGGGTATGTACATATCATTCATTTGCAAAGAAAAGCAATCGGCGATCGTCATCCCTCAAAGG
>JAZRIH010000092.1:0-13756 GCA_045645175.1 Eubacteriales bacterium
TGCTGTGCATTTAGTGTTTGTCTGAAATTCATAGCGATAACACTTCCACGCTTATCACTCGCGGGACAACCGTTATATATACCTTGAATACCTCTTGGCAGTTTATCACCAACAACATTTTCGGTACTTCTGCCCCAAATAATACCGTGTCCACCGCCACCATTGACAAGCGAATACGGACCATCTTTAGGTAATTCTCCGTAATTCTTTTCGAGATCATTCGCGGTGTTGATCAATGAGTAATGTAAACTCAAAAAAATTTTCTGCCAACGTGCAAGGTTTTGATTTGCAAATCTGTTGCCGAAACGCAAATCAAATTCATCTGAAACAGCAATAAACTTTTTTGCGGTATCTTCGGTGAGTTCTTTCAGTTTTCTATCGATCGTTTTTGTACAATCAAGCGTGAAAATCGGAATATTGGTCAGATACTTACCGTTGTTGCAAACAAGATATTGCCGGTCAATAAGAAGTTTGATTTCATCCTCAAGATAAGGGAGCGCAACACCGAGCTCAATGCTAATCTCTTGAATCGTTACAGGACTGTAATACGCCGCAAGCAAAATGTTGCCCTTGATCTTTCTTCTTTGAAAATCACGATATTCACGATCATCTCCCGCTTTTGTTCCCCAAAAATCAATCTCAAAGATATTGGGGCGGTAGCTTTTTTCACCATATAATCTTTCCATATTCATACCCTCTCTGATAATTCTTCTTGCACGAAACAAGTAATACTTCACCATTTCCGTGCTGATCTGTAATCTATTCGCCACTTCGGAGCAGGAGTAATTTTCAATATAGTACAAAACGGTAACATCACGATATTGCTTTGACAGCAGTGAAAGTTCCCGACGAAGAAGATTTAGTTCCTCTCTTTTTATGATTTCATCCAGAGCCGAATCCGAGCAATCAGCAATCTCTTTATCAATCTCTGTCATACGACTTGTAACTTTAGACTTTTTGCGAAGATAGTCCACATAAGTATTCTCTGCAATTTTCCACATGAAGCCATAGAAGTGTTCTTCATCTTTTAAGTTTTGTGCGGATCTAATGATCTCATAAAGAATATCGCTCGCTAATTCCTCAGCTTCGTTTACATTGCCGAGCCTAGTTAAGGCAAAGCCGAAAATCGACTTCATATTCTTGGTTATTCGCTGTTCAAGTTTAATGTTATCCATTTCTTCTCCTTTTCCGTTTCAGGCGCCTTCATACATATAGTCGCTCAAAAGACAAAACGGTTAAGATGTTTTCACGAAATTTATAAAAATTATTATATCAAAAATTTGTTAATAAATCTACTACAAAAAACAAAGCCCTTTTCAGGACTTTGTTTTTGCTTTATTCATTTATCCTCTCTGATAAACAACTTTGCCGTCTACTACGGTCACCTCTGCCGCCGCACCGACGGTGGTGATGGGATCGGCAGTCCAGATGACTACGTCGCCGTCCTTGCCTGCTTCCAAGCTGCCCACTCTGTCGCCGATACCCGTCTGGGTTGCGGGATTGATGGTGATCGCCTTCCATGCTTCTTCATAAGGCAGACCTGCATCTACGGCAAGTCCTGCGCACATGGGAAGATACTGGAGAGGAATCACAGGCGCATCAGTGATGATGCTGATGGGTACGCCTGCCGCATGAAGATCACGGGGCGTAGTGAAGGATTTGTTGCGCAGTTCGATCTTGGACTTGTTTCCGAGGGTAGGACCCACAAATGCAGGATAGCCTTCCTCAGCCAGCTCGTCTGCGATTACAGAGCCATCGGTACAATGATCTAGAGTCACGGGGATACCGAATTCCTTGGCGATACGGATCACGGTAAGGATATCGTCCGCACGGTGGGCATGAGATTTCAGAGGAAGCTCGCCCTTGACAACGGGAATCATGGCTTCCAGCTTCATATCAAAGCCGGGATTCTTCCCTGCTTCTTTGTCTTCCAAGTATCTGCGGGTTTTGAAGAGAATCTCACGAAGGAGAGCCGCAGTACCCATTCTGGTCATAGGCGCTTTGCGTCCGCCCTGACCGTAGCAACGCTTGGGATTTTCGCCGAATGCGCACTTCATGGCGATGGGATTCTTGATCACCATCTTGTCCACACGCTTGCCGTAAAGCTTAATGGCAACGAATGTACCGCCCACTACGTTTGCGCTTCCGGGGCCTGTACAAGCCGCAGTAACGCCGTTTTGAATCGCCAGGCCAAATGCCTCGTCCTGGGGATTGATGGAATCAATGGCACGCATTTGAGGGGTGAGGGGATCTACCATTTCGTTATAGTCGTGGCCTTCCCAGCCCATTCCCTCGTTATCCAGACCGATGTGACAATGGGCATCCACGCAACCCGGAGTGACCAGTTTTCCCTCGGCATCGAGGATCTCTGCGCCTTCGGGAGTTTCCAGATCCATGCCGACTGCAATAATTTTGCCGTCATCGCCGATGAGCACCGAACCGCCGTCCAGATCGGGGCCTGCCATGGTTTTGATATAACCGTTTTTGATCAGTAACATTAGTTTTCTCCTTTGTATGATCGTTTGCTTGATTGATCTTTATTTATTCTACGTTTGCTATCAGAGCATCGATTTTTACATCGCTTAGTTTTTTAGCGTGCTGACAACACTATCGATAGTATATATGGTATATTGCTTGTAATACTCTAGTCTAACCTATAACTTCAATGTTACACACTTTCGGAAGATCCATATAAATCCCTATCTCTTGAAAAGAATCGATACACTCTTTCAAAATACATGAACTCGGCAAGAGTTTGATCTGCTCATCGTTTAAATGAATTTGTTTATAGAGATCATTCCCTTTCAAATTAACCAACTCACAAAGAAGGCGAATACTGCTTGAATCCATTTCATAATACTCACCCCAATAAGCAATGGCTTTGGACTTTGATAGCAGGAGCGGATAAAACAACTCCCAATCATCCTTACAGTTTTTCGAGTTCGCTATGGAACACCGACACTTGCCTGCCCAAAACATTGTCGATACAACGGGTTGTACGATCCCATCCTGCTCGTCTAACACATATTGTAAGGCATCTTTTCGCGCAAGCGTTTTTACTGTTTCGGACCATTTGGACATCAATTTCTGCTCAATATCATTATTATAGTATAAAAACGATTTTTCGTTTCGAATGGCGCCAACACATAGATTTTTATAAAATGATATGGTGCCACGAGCACCGCTTCCATCTTGCATCGAGAAACAATGACCGTCCCAGCTCTGCTCATACGCAAATTCAGGATATACATTCATCATGATTGCGTGGGCAATTGATGAGATCATGCAGCCTCGAAACAACTTCGCAGAAGTGATGCGATTCCAAATCACTGTAAAAACTCCTCAGTCAGTACAACACCGAAGTCCTTTGCCAGTTGAATAAAATCGTCCTTGGTGATGGTCTGCCGCTTCGCAGGAACTACCGAATGTACCTTGATATAGATCTCAGCGGATTTCTCGATGGTGTGCGCCAAGCCGAAGGTGGAATCGAAATCTGAACCCGAGCAGAAGAGTCCGTGATGCGCCCATACTGCAGCATCGTATTTCTTCATCTTTTCGGAGGTGACCACGGCAATCTCACGGCCGCCCGGCACCATCCACGGGATCACGCCGATGCCTGCAGGGAAAATAATGGGACACTCGGTCATCATCTCCCACAGTTCGCGGGAAAATTCCGCATCCTCTAAGGGAAGAATGAAGGTCATGGCAATGATATTCGCAGGATGGCAATGATAGATCACACGGTGCGCACCATTGGTTGCGGTCATCTTCACTTCGTGATTCATGAGATGGGTAGGCAGTTCGCTGGTAGGTCTGCCGCCGCCGGTGAGTCCCCAAACAATGCGGTAATTCTCCCCTGCCTCGTCCAGTTCAATAAGGGCGCAGGTATCTTCAGGATTCTTCAACACATTGCTCATATATTTGCCCGAGCCTGTGACCAAGAAATACTGACCGCCCAGAAGAGGAACGGAGGTTCCGATGGGGGTATAAGGCCGGCTGTAATCGAGAAGCTCTTTACAAGCATCGATCTGCTCATTGGGCACACGGTAGCTGAGATTGCCGCCGTTGCGTTCATGCCAGCCCATTTGCCAACCTGCTTCGGCAAATGCAATAAAATCTTTTACAAATGAATAATCAGTGAGTTTCATCAGCATCTCTCCTTCAAAATCTTGGCTTCATAGTCCATTACCTGATCATACCATGCTTCGCCTTCGCCAAGTCCTGCGCGACGGCAGAATTCTTCCCATATTGCACCGAGAGGCATGGTTTTCAACATTTCCTGTTTCATCATCAATCGAGTAAAATCTTCTTTTTGCTGAAGATCGGCAAGCATCTCGTGTGGAGTAAGCAATGCTTCCAGCAACGCTTTCTGCGCACTGCGAATGCCCATGATCCATGCAGCAACACGGTTAATAGATGCATCGAAATAGTCCAGTGCAATAATAATGTCGTTCAGTCTGCCCGATGCGACGATCTCCTTGGCAATCTCACGGGTTTCATCATCAAAGCGCACTACATGGTCGCTGTCCCATCTCACGGGACGGGTGATATGAAGTGCCAGTTTGGGGTGGAACAACAAAAGCGAGGAAATTTTATCCGACACCATTTCGGTAGGATGATAGTGTCCGTTGTCCATGAGCGGTACAATTCCTCGAGATGCGGCATAGTTCTGGCAAAATTCTGCCGATCCTACGGTATAACTCTCCAAACCGATACCAAACACTTTGGATTCGAGCGTCACATAGACCTTGGATTTATCGTATCCACAGGAGAGTGCCTCGTCCAAAGATTTTGCAAATCTTGCGCGAGGAGAGATTCGATCGGCAGGGATATCCTTGTAGCCGTCGGGAATCCAGATGTTCATTACGCAAGGCATTCCGGTTTCGTCTGCAAAGTATTCCGCAATCCGCAGGCAAGCGATAGTATGGCGCACCCAAAAACTGCGGATCTCCTCATCGGGTGAGGAAAGGGTAAGTCCGCTCGCCTTAGGGTGAGAGAAATAAGTGGGATTGAAATCAAGTCCCAGACCTCTTTCTTTGGCATAATCCACCCATTTTTTGAAGTGACGAGGTTCCAAAGCATCACGGTCAGCATATTCGCCGTCTTCAAAAATGGCGTAAGATGCGTGGAGATTTAGTTTCTTTTTTCCGCCGGTCAGAGTAAGAACCTGGTCGAAATCTGCCATCAATTCATCGGGTGTTCTTGCTTTTCCGGGATAGTTACCCGTTGCTTGAATGCCGCCTGACAAGGTGTCCTTGGTATCAAAGCCGCCTACGTCATCGCCCTGCCAGCAATGGACAGAGATTGTCAAATCGGTCAGCGTTTTGATAGCCTGTTCAGTATCAATGCCCATCGATGCATAGGCATCTTTCGCATATTCGTAATAATTTTTCATAGCGTTTTCCTCATTACAGATTTGGTGTAATCAATTTAGTTTCGATAGAATTACAAAGAAGCTTGCGCGCTTCAGAAGCACCACCGCGAATAAGACCTGTACCCATCATTTGTGCCAGCAAATTTCCAATGGCGGTCGCTTCGGTGGGACCTGCTACAACGGGAAGTCCTGAGATATCGGCTGTTAAACGATTCAGCAAATCGTCTTTACTGCCACCACCAATAATGTGAATGGTCTGAATATCTGTTCCGGTCAGTTCTCGAATCTGTCCTATAGTAGCGGCATAACACTCTGCAAGAGACAAGTAGACAATGGCAAACAATTCACCCCAAGATAAATTCTCACAAGGCAGGAGACTGTACAGCGCCTCTGTCATAGACTTGGGTGAGAGGAATACTTTATCGTTTACATCTACTCGGTAAGGAGTATTCAGATAAGCAGACGCTTCTTTCATGATCTGATCAAAGCTGTAACCGCACTCTTTTTTCAGGCTTTGAATCATCCAAAGTCCCATGATATTCCGCAAGAAACGGTATTTTCCACCATAACCGCCTTCGTTGGTGAAATTGTAGTATTCGGCTACCGAGGAAAGATTGGCTTCCTTTCGCTCAACGCCCATCAGCGACCATGTTCCCGAGGAAAGATAAACACTTCCCTCACCTTGTGCAGGCACAGCCAAAACTGCGAATCCCGTATCATGGGTTGCAGGAAGAACAATCATCGGGTGACAGCCCAGTTCCTCTGCCAAATCGGTACGGATCGGGCCCAAAATACTGCCTGCAGGAATGATCATCTGGAAAATCTGCATGGGCAAGCCCAATTTGTCAATGAGCAGATAATCCCAACTATCGGTTGCGGGAGTCACCAAACCCGTAGTAGTTGCATTGGTATATTCGGTTGCCATGATACCCGTAAGCAGGTAATGGAAGTAATCGGGGATCATCAAAAGAGCAGATGCTCGATTCAATTGCTCAGGATGCTGCTGTTTCAGCGCGAGGAGTTGATAAATCGTATTAAAGATCTGCTTTTGAATGCCGGTACGGGCATACAGCTGATGTGCAGTCAGCGTCTGCTCCAATATCTCGTCCATACCGTCGGTGCGGTGACTGCGATAACAAACGGCATCGGAAATTCGATTACCCGCAGTATCCACTAAAACAAAATCTACGCCCCACGTATCAATTCCAATGTAATTGGGCGCACGTCCCGCAGAAACTGCAGCTTTGATACCGTTTTTAATCTCCGCAAATAAGGCATCTACATCCCAGCACAATTCGCCTGCATCGTTTTCAAAGGCACCGTTGGGAAAACGATACACCTCTTCTGCACATAATTGTCCGTTTTCTATCCATCCAAGCACATGTCTGCCGCTTGATGCGCCTATGTCTATGGCAAGATAATACTCCATAATCGACCATTCCTTTCGATGATGCAAAAATTAACATTGGTAATATTATAGCACACTATACCGAAATTTGCAACAGTTTTTGTACAATTGAAGCAAAAACATATAAATAGAACGGATAAGATTCCCACTTGAAATACAAAAAACTCCGGCAGATTTCAAGCCCTGTCGGAGTTTCTTTATAATTTATAATACTAACTATTCAAAATCTCTTGCTTGGTTTTGGCACCGTGAGCACGAAGTATGTCGATCATTTGATCGATCTGCTCTTGAGGGAGTTGAAGCTGATTCACCTTTGCAAAATCCAGTGCCGTAAACCCGTGCTTTTCCTGCGCATTCACATCCGCTTGATGGTCTAATAATAGTGCAACAATAGCAGAATTTCCACCTACTGCAGCACAATGAAGCGCCGTTTTTAGTGTCTCATCCTTCCAGTTTACATCTGCTCCCAGTTCAACCAATTTTTGTGCTAACACAAATCGATTATATATACAAGCGTGTACCAGAGCGGTTCTTTCCTCGTGTCCGCGCATATCAATTTCCGGAAGTTTGGAAATCATTTCCCAAATCTCCTCATCGGACGTTTCGCCGGATTTCATTAGTTCGGCAATGGCATCCACTTCATTACGAGGTCGGGATTCTATTTGCCGTTTTCTGAATTTCGCAATTGTTCCTCTGATATCAAAATCGCAAATCATCGAAATCCCTGTGGTGTTTCTTGCAATAGAAACTAATTTATCTATTGCTTTGTCGGTATAAAGATTCGCATCAAGGCAAGTGAAACCAGCAAGCAAAGCAACTTTTGGATCGCTGTCCTGCAGCAATTCGAATAACAAATCCCCATACAGAGATGGATCTGCAACCACCTTGTCCGACAGTTTTCCTAATGCAGTAACCGCACGGTTATGGGTTCCGATAGCCCCTTTCGCTTTGGTTTCTTCCGAGTATAAATTATACCGCGAAGCATGTAAGCGGAAGGATTTTTCAAATCTTGCTAATTCATTTGCAGATGCCATTTTAACACACTCCTGAGTTTATGGATTCATTGATTACAGTATAACACAAAATCGGCAGAGGTGCAATACCCCTGCCGAAACAGATTATTTATAGATCGCATACAGACACAGATCCCACGGAGGAATGTAAGGCGGTCTGCGCAAATACAGACGATAGCGAGGCTCCATTTCATGCAGCATCAAGGGCAATTTCCAAATATCTTCTGCTCGGTGGTAGAGAGAAATCGCCAAATCGGGATGGTAGGTTGCAATAGTTTGTGCTGAACCTAACAGTGCTTCCCTTTCCACACCTTCCACATCGTATTTGATGTAATCTACCTGCGCTCCGTTCAAGAAGGAATCGGGCGAACGTACCGGTGTAGACTTGGATTTTTCACTAGGTGTCATACTCAGGTGACTATTCCGGCTTCCCTCGTCACTCACATATAGCGTACCGTCACATTCCCATGCACCGGCTTGGAGTGCTGTCAGAATGGGAGCAAATCCATCCTTCTCTGCAGATTCGGAGAGTTTGCGGAAAGAACGACGATCGGGTTCTAATGCATAAATGTGTTCCAAATCAGGCTGATAGGAAAGCAGTTCCCGAATGGTATCTCCGTTGTATGCACCAAGATCCAAATAATTTCGATACTGCTTCGGACGAAGAATCGTAAACACTTCTTCGCGAGGATCCGTTGTGCGGATCAAGGGCTCGATCTTGCCGCTCAAGCGATAGTCCACGACGGCGTCCAACACTTCTTTGGAGCGCTCGTCTGCAAGCAAATCCCGCACCTCATCGATCTTGTGGCGTATACTGTCATAGTATTCGCCTGTAAAAAGGATTTCTCCCGAAATGGGTAATTCGGGAACAAAAAACTTGCATCGATGGGACAATTCTTCAAAGCGATTCAGCAATTCGGGAAGGCTGGAACCAAAGGACAGTAAAACAATGAAATCCTCGTATTTATCGAGGATTTCATTGAATGTGAGTACTTTTTTTCCGTGGAAGCTGTGACCGCGCACAAAGCCATCAGATGCAAAGAAGTCGGAAACTTCCAAGCCGCAGGACTTTAGAACTGCAATCAATTTATCGGCACCGTTACCCATACCATAAAGGACAATGGGCAGGTTTGCCTCTTTCAGGTAACTCCACAGATCTTTCATTTTACGGTAAACTCGCTATAAATACGGCGCACTGCGCTTTCGAAGTCTTCTTCAGAAACACCGATAATAATGTTGTTTTCAGAAAGACCCTGATCAATCAGGCGCACATTAATATCAGCATGTGCAATCGAGGAAAATACGCGGGCAGCAGTACCGATATTATGAACCATGCCGCGTCCTACTACTGCAATCAAAGCAAGACCATCGGTAATGGAAACGCTGTCGGGGCTAACCTCATCGCAGATTTCTTTCAAGAGTCGCTCACGGCATTCGGCAATTGCGGCAGTAGATACAACAACGCCTACCGAATCAATACCCGAAGGCAGATGCTCGAAAGAAATATTGAATCGCGCCAGAACACCCAATACTCTGTAACCAAAGCCAATTTCGGTATTCATCATATCCTTGTTGACATCGATAACAGAAAATCCTTTACGTCCGGCGATACCGGTGATCTGATTGACACCCTGATAATCGTCTGCTTCCAGAACGATCATCGTACCACGATCTTCGGGACGGTTGGTATTGCGGATATTGATGGGAATACCTACTTCTCTTACAGGGAAAATAGCATCTTCGTGCAGGACGGTAGCACCCATATAAGAAAGCTCGCGCAGCTCGGTATAGGTGATATAATCAATACTCTGCGCCTCGGGTACAATACGGGGATCTACCATGAGAAAACCGGATACGTCTGTCCAGTTTTCGTAGAGATCAGCTCGTACAGCGCGGGCAACCAAAGAACCGGAAATATCACTGCCACCGCGAGAGAAGGTTTTAACCTTTCCGTCAAATGCAGCGCCATAGAAACCGGGGATAACTGCGTGCTCATGCTTAGCAAGACACTCGGACATAATCCGAATCGTTTTGGGACTGTCCAGCTGACCGTTTTCTTTGAAAAATACTACATCGGCAGCATCAATAAAATCATAGCCCAGATAAACCGAAAGCAATTTTGCGCAAAGATACTCGCCACGGCTGGCTGCATAGTCAGCGCTTGCACCGTTTTGCAAATTCTGCTCAATAATAGCAAATTCATTGTCCAGATTCATGGGCAAAGAAAGATCACGGATAATATTATCATAGCGGGAGCGAATATCGCTCAGTTCAGCAGCGTAGGACTCCCCGCGTGCCGCTTTCGCATGGCAGGTATACAACAGGTCGGTAACCTTGGTATCATTTGCAAAACGCTTTCCGGGTGCAGAAGGAACAACGTAACGACGGCATTCCTGCGCCTTTACGATTGCGGCTACCTTTTTGAATTGGACAGCATCTGCCAGAGAGCTGCCGCCGAATTTTACGACTTTTAACTGTTTTGTCTGTTCATTCACCATTTTGATGGCTCCTTTAAGTCGATCCTTGACTTTTTAATCGTTAATTGGTCATACTCTTTCTTATTATAGTTTTTTTTCTGCTTTTTGTCAAGGAGTTTTGAGAATTTTTTATAGAATTATATTTTCGCATTCACACTATGTTCATCATCAGTATATGTTCTGTTCACACTTTTGTGGTATTCTATTTAAATAAAATATGATAAGAAAATTCTCCTTATCAGGAAAGGCAGGACATTTATGGAAGACCTCGAACTTCTGATCGGTTATTTAAACGAAAAAAAATACTCCCAAATCAGAAATCTTCTCCTTTCTAATAATCCCATCGATATTGCATACCTTCTCACTGAAATCCCCCCCGAAAAACTGCTGTTGGTCTTCCGATTATTACCTAAAGAGCTTGCCGCAGAAGTTTTCGTTGAAATGGATTCTGATCAGCAGATGCTTCTGATCCACGGATTTAACGACATCGAGCTTCATGCCGTGTTTGCCGAGCTGTTCGTGGACGATACGGTTGACATTATCGAAGAAATGCCTGCCAATGTAGTCAAGCGAATTCTTGCTTCTACCGACTCCGAAACACGCAAGTCTATTAACGAAATCCTCAACTACCCCGATAACTCTGCCGGATCGATCATGACTGTGGAATTTGTGTCTTTGAAAAAGACCATGACCATTCGTCAGGCATTGGATCAAATCAAAAAGACGGGCGTGGATAAAGAAACGATCTACACCTGTTATGTTACCGATCCCATGCGTTATCTGATTGGTGTCGTTACTGTAAAAGACATGCTGCTCGCTTCCGAGGATGCACTGATTGGCGACATCATGGAAGAAAACATCATCCATGTGCATACACTGGATAAACGGGAAGAAGTTTCCTCTATTTTCCGTGAATACAGTTTCATGGCACTTCCGGTTGTCGACACTGAAGACCGCTTGGTCGGTATCATCACCTACGACGACGCAATTGATGTCATCGTGGAAGAGATTGACGAAGATGCGCAGGTCATGGCGGCAATTACTCCTTCCGCAAGACCTTATTTGAAAACGAGCATTTTGGAGATTTGGAAAAACCGTATTCCGTGGCTTTTGCTCATGATGATCTCTGCAACCTTTACCGGTATGATCATTACGGGATTCGAATCCGCCCTTGCCGCACAAGTTGCTTTAACTGCATTTATTCCCATGCTGATGTCCACCGGCGGTAACACCGGTTCACAGTCCAGCGCAACCGTTATTCGCGGTCTGTCTATGGGCGAAGTGGAATTCAGAGATATTTTCCGCGTCGTCTGGAAAGAGATCCGTGTCGGTGTTCTGTGCGCAGTGACACTGGCTGTTGCAAACTTCATCAAGATTTGGCTGTTTGACATTCTGCTCCTCCGCACGGACGGTCTTACCTTGCAGGTTTCGGCAGTTGTATGCTCCACCCTTGCATTGACCGTTATTACCGCAAAGCTGGTTGGCTGTACTCTTCCCATTCTGGCGCAGAAGATCAACCTGGATCCTGCAGTCATGGCATCTCCCTTTATCACTACTATTCTGGATGCAGTATCCCTTTTGATCTACTTCTCTCTTGCAACTGTTATCCTTGGAATTTAAGTTTTTCGCCTCCGAATCGACGGATTTCGGAGGCGAAAATTTTCCGAATTTTTTTCGAAAATTTTTCAAAAACCTATTGACAAATCCAATTTTTCGTGTATAATAGTATACGTCGCTGAGACAAGCGGGCAAATGAATATGCGAGAGTGGCGGAACTGGCAGACGCGCACGTTTGAGGGGCGTGTGGTTTACACCGTACGGGTTCAAGTCCCGTTTCTCGCACCAGCGGACGTGGCGGAATTGGCAGACGCGTAAGATTCAGGTTCTTATGGTCGCAAGACTGTGCAGGTTCAAGTCCTGTTGTCCGCACCAGAAAAGCCAAGTCGAAAGACTTGGCTTTTTTCATTCACTTTCCCGCTATCCAAGATGATTCGGTTTGAAGTACGGAAGTGCACAGTACCCCCTTCCCCATATACTGATCATTACCCCTGCGACAAATTAATTCGGAGGAAATTATTATGCAACGCGAACGACTCGGAAGCCGACTCGGCTTCATCTTGCTCAGCGCAGGCTGTGCGATCGGCGTGGGAAACGTATGGAAGTTCCCTTGGATGGCCGGTCAGTATGGCGGCGGAGCATTTGTAGCAGTATATCTGCTGTTTTTGGTCCTGCTTGGACTCCCTGTTATGGTAATGGAGTTTTCCTTGGGCAGAGCCAGCCAAAGCAGCCCTGTAGGACTGTATCAAAAACTTGAAAAGCCCGGACAGAAGTGGCATATTCACGGTTATGCTACACTCATTGCCAACACCCTTTTGATGATGTTCTACACCACCGTTACCGGATGGATTCTCCACTACTTTGTGGCGTTTCTCAGTGGTGATATGACCGGTATTACCGATGAGGTTTCTGCCGAACATTTTAATACTATGTTGTCAAGCCCCTCGACTAATGTAATCTATATGGCAATTGTAGTCGTACTCGGTTTCTTGATCTTGTCTTTCGGTCTGCAAAAGGGTGTAGAGCGTGTTACCAAGTATATGATGACTGCACTTGTGCTACTCATCGTAATTCTTGCAATTCACAGCTTTACCCTCGACGGTGCAAAAGAAGGTCTTACCTTCTACCTCATGCCCGACTTTACCAAAATTAACGGCAATGTGATCGTCGGTGCGATGAATCAGGCATTCTTTACCCTCAGCCTTGGCATTGGTTCTATGGCGATCTTCGGTAGCTACATCGGCAAGGAAAGATCCTTGGTAGGCGAATCCGTAAATATCCTTGTTTTGGACACCTTCGTTGCGATCTTCGCAGGTTTGATCATCTTCCCTGCTTGCTTCACCTTTGATGTTGAGCCCGGTGCAGGTCCCAGCCTGCTGTTTGTCG
This sequence comes from Eubacteriales bacterium, assembly GCA_045645175.1. Taxonomy (GTDB): domain Bacteria; phylum Bacillota; class Clostridia; order Oscillospirales; family CAG-272; genus CAKSQF01. Next base: position 13,216 of record JAZRIH010000092.1, read on the forward strand.
CTATGGCAAAGGTATTCAATAATATGGACGGCGGCAGATGGTGGGGTTCCCTCTTCTTCCTGTTCATGGTATTCGCAGCATTCTCTACCATTATTGCGGTATTCGAAAATATTCTCGCCAGCGTTCGTGAGCTGACCGGTTGGGGCAGAAAGCGCACCTGTTTGATTTGCGGCGTTGCGATTCTGATCCTGTCTGTTCCCTGCGCACTGGGCTACAATCTCCTTGCTGACTTTGTTCCCTTCGCTTCGGGATCCGCAGTGCTCGACTTGGAAGACTTCCTGGTAAGTAACTGCTTCCTGCCTCTGGGTGCACTTTGCTACGTACTCTTCTGTGTAAGCAAGAAGGGTTGGGGCTTCGACAACTTCATTGAAGAAGCCAACACCGGTAAGGGTCTGAAGCTGAAAAAGTGGATGCGTCCTTATATGACCTTCGTTCTGCCTACTGTAATCATTGCAATTTTTGTGATCGGCATCCTCACCTTCCAGTTTGCGGATAATTTTACTATCTGGGGATATATTACCGGATTGTTTAAATAAGTTTA
>JAZRIH010000093.1:0-21519 GCA_045645175.1 Eubacteriales bacterium
GTGTTGGGTACCTTAGGAATTACAGTGCCTTCGCTGCGGGTTTCGCCGCAGATCTTACACTCTTCGTGCTTCAGGCCGGTTTCGTCCTGAGTTGCTTCCTTGTCGATTACCCATTCCCATTCGTGTGCGCAATCTACTACTACTGCGCCTGCTTCAGTTGCAACTTCTACTGCAGTCAGATCTGCCTTAGTTACGTTGTCTACTTCTACAGTTACAGGGTAAGTGCCCTTCACGTCGGTCAGTACCTTGAAGGTCAGGGTGAACAGTACACCGGATACGGTGGAGTCAGTTGCATTGATTGCACCAACCATGCAGCTGGTCTCATCTGCGCTGAACAGACCTACAGTTGCTTCGCCCTGCTTGATCTCGGTCAGCTCCAGTGCGGTGGTATCGTATACTACCTTCATACCATAGGTTGCGAAGGTTGCTTCGGAAACGGTTACGTCCAGGGTTACGGTTTCTGCGCCGATTGCTACAGTTTCAGTTTCTACGGAAACGGTAGTAGCGGTCTCAGCTGCAAATGCGGGCATTACCATGCAGGTAAGTGCCAGTACTGCGATCATCACAAAGCTAAATACTTTTTTCATGTTAGGTTTTCTCCTTTACTTTGCGTTACGCTGCGGGGAATGCGGTGATTTCCTTGGTGTAGTACTGCAGAACCAGCATTGCGTCTACGTTGTTGATAGCGCCGTTGCCGTCTACATCACATACGCCCAGGTTAACGTCTTCATCGGTGATCACGCCGGTGTAGTACTGCAGGATCAGCATTGCGTCGATGTTGTCAACGTCGCCGTCCATATCAGCATCACCCAGGATACCGTTGGAAACATACTCGATGATCATTGCGTTGTAGATCTGCTCAGCAATGTAAGCATGACCTGCTTCGCCGGGATACATGAAGGATACGTCGCCGTCCAGCAGTGCTTCCAGATCGGAAATGCCCAGATTGGTTTCGATGATTTCTACTTCACGTGCATCCACGTAGTTTACACCCTTGATTGCGATCGCCAGTGCGGTGCTGTATCCTGCAACGCCGTCGATCAGGTAATCAAAGTAGGTTGCGTAGTCAGACAGATCCATGTATACGGATACGAATGCATTGTTGATGTCGATTACTACGCCGTCGATGGGATTGTACATACCAACGATAACGATTTCAGCGTCAGCGTTTACGGTACGGATCTTGCTGATCAGAACAGGCAGGTTCAGTGCGTACTCTGCGATGCCGTATGCGTATGCTTCGATCAGATACTTCAGCGAAGCTGCAGTATCTGCGGGCAGATTCTGCTCGTCGATCATTGCGTAGATCTCAGCCAGTGCGGATTCTACGTAAGGCAGAACGTCCTCACCAACCAGAGCTACCCAGTCGATGGTCTCGCCGTTCAGCATAGTAGCCATTGCCTTTGCCATGATCTCGGTCTGAGAGAAGCCCAGAGTGATCAGGTCTGCATCTGCTACATCTGCGGACAGGTTTGCGATTTCATTTGCAACAGTGTTGCCTTCGATCGCTGCGTTTACAAAGTCGATCTTGTTTACGCCGTTTTCCATTGCACCCTTATTCAGGAGTGCTTCCAGTGCCTCTGCGTAGCCTTCTGCTACTACAGTAGCATCGCCCAGGGCAACGTACTTGTAGTCGTTGTCGATGGTTGCGTCGATATGAGTTGCGTCATATACCAGCTTGTTGAACAGTGCCTTCAGATCAGCGATTGCTGCTTCTGCAACTGCCTTCACTGCATCTTCCAGAGAATCCAGCTGCTGCTTCAGTGCAACTTCCATCTGATAGAGGATCTGTGCCTTCAGCTCTTCAATCTGTGCCTTCACCTTTGCGATTTCAGCCTCGATTGCTGCCTTGGTTTCCTCAACTGCATTTTCCAGCTGAGCATACAGATTGTTCAGGATTGCTTCCAGTGCAGCGATCTGATCGCGAACTGCATCGCACAGGCCCAGTGCCTCTGCGTATACCTGCAGGATTGCAGCGATTCTGTCGCCGTACTTGTCAACCCATGCGTTGAAGCCTTCCAGAATCTCTTCGTGGTTGTCGATCACATACAGAACGATTTCGTCGCCGTACAGATAGAATACCACACCCAGCAGACCCAGTGCTTCATCGCCGTATTCTTCGATCAGGGGGAGCAGGTAAGGACCGTAGGTCTTTACGAACTCGATTACTTCTTCGGGGTTATTATAGAGGTAATTGTACAGTGCCTCGTCGATGATAGGCAGGTACTTGATAGTGGTTTCAACCAGGTAGTCGAATGCGTCGCCCAGAGCTTCCATCAGGTACTCGTAAGCCTTTTCTGCCGCTACCTTTGCAGCTTCCTTCGCTGCGGGGATTACAACAGTCTTGGTGTACTCAATCGCTGCTTCGATTGCAGGGATGATTACCAGATTGTTTACGTCAACGCCTGCCTGAGTCAGGAGTGCAGCGATGTTGTTCAGGTGAGTGAACAGGTCGTCTTCCAGAGCCAGAACTGCATCTGCCAGACCTGCTACATCCTTAGCGGAGTCGGATTCCAGAACTGCCTTCAGTTCCTTCAGAGTTTCAACGGTAGCCTTCAGCTCTGCTTCCAGCTTTGCCTTGAATGCATCGGTCATTTCGGTGCCAGATACATCGATAGACTCGATTGCCTTGATTGCTTCATCGATTGCAACTACTGCTTCGTCGATGTAGCCATTGTTATCTGCATATGCATAGCCAAATGCGTATGCATCGTCGTAGTATCTAACGATCAGATCGATTGCTTCTTTGAGAGCGAGTTCCTTACCGGAAGTTTCATTCTCGAGAGCAGCAATGATTGTATCCTTCAGCTGAATCTGACCATTGCCATTGGGGTGGCCATAGAAGCTGTTACCGATGCCGGTGCGGATACCCATAGCCGCGACGGTATTAACAAAACCTTCGGGCAGACCTGCCTGTGCAGCCAAAGTCTTATAAATGCCTTCGGGATAGTAGTCGTTCAGATCGAAGCTAAAGGTAGGATCTGCGATAGATGCCATAACAGCATCTTCCAGAGTACCGAAGAATGCACCCAGCAGAGCGTCTTCAACAGGACCAAAGTTTTCACCGAAGCTTGCAGCATCCAAAGTATTGAGTTCCATGCCTGCCTGCATGATCTCAGCCATAACGTCATATGCAGTGTTCAGGGCAACTACATAGCCATCATAGTAAGGCTGTGCCACATCGGGAAGCTGACCCGCTGCGCCTGCAGCAAAGAAATCGTTGAAAGTAACACCCAATGCAGGGATAGTGAGCAATTTGTTCTGATATGCAATCGCAAAGTGCTCCAAATTGTTTGCGATATCAGCACCCAGTGCTACTGCAGCGCTAATATCAAGCAGACCTGCACCATACAGCTGCTTCGCAAGAACCTGCTGTACACGAGACTTGATGTAAAGATCATTGTCATATACGTCGAAGCAGTCCTTCATATCCTGGCTCAGGGTGGAAGGATCACCGTTATATGCAAGAATCTCGTCCATAAAGAACTCTACGTGGCCATTCTGACGCACGTCTGCGTAAACATACATATCGCAGTAGGGAGAAACAGCCGCGGTGTACATGTTTGCAGCGTTTACAAGTGCGCCGAAAATGTCACCGAAAGGCAGGGGCTCCTCAATGCCTTCCATAGTTGCAAACAGACCATGCATTAGGTTCTGAATGCTGACTACTGCAACGGTCGCATCGGGATTCAGAGTATAGATCTGCTCCATAACAGCGTCAAAGCTGAGGCAGAAGCCAACCAGCGCATATGCCATGGTGTCAGCCATGTGATCCAGAGTTTCTACAGGCATATTAGCCAGCAGATCGCCTGCTTCTTCCTGCAGTACTTCCATTACATATGCCTTACCCTCAGCATACATTGCAGCAAGCTCAGGATCGATCGTGTTCATATCGTTCTCGTACAGATTGCTTACAATCTGGTTGCTTGCATATACACCGAAGTTGTTAACACCGATATCAACGGTGATCAGATCAGCCTCGGTAATAGCCTTCTTGTAAGCAGCCTTCAGTGCAGCAACAGCCTGCTCCTGAGTAGGAGTACCGGTGTTGCCCTGTGCTTCCCATTCCAACTTACCGGCAAGGTAGAACCAGTTCTGGCTGTCTTTAGCATCATAACCGGGAACATCACAGAAACGCCAGTCAGTGTAGGCGTCGCCGGCATAGCTGTCATCCAGCAGGAAACGAACTTCCTCAGCGCGCATAGAGCTGATAGCCATCTGAGACAGGTTTACGGTATAACCTTTATCGGTCAGATGTTCCTTAATCAGAACAGGGTAGGAACCGGGGGTATCCTGCTTGTAACCATAGATATTTGCGGTTTCCTTCAGCAGAGGATACTCGTAAATGTCCTCTTCCAAGTAGCCGTGCATACCATAGCCGTTTACGTTGGATGCACCAAGCGAAACATAATTGATAGTCTTGTCGTCATCGTTCTCAGCAGTATTCGCAAACACAGCCATAGGAACAGCGCCAACCATCAATGCGAAAGCCAGTACAAGTGCAAGCACTGCGCTGAACTTTCTGTTTAGCGATTTTTTCATTGTTTTTACCTCCAATAAATTTTTCTTCATTCAACGATTCGCTATCTCGTTAAATTGCTTTTTATACACCACATTTTGAAATAATGTGATGCTCCCAACGAGCACTATACCACTCCAAAATGAAAATGCCTAACTTATGCGTAAAAATCTATTATTTTCACGAAATACTGATAATTTTTTTCATTATAACATTGACAATCAGTATTTGTCAACACATTTCCAAAAAAATTGTTATGCTTGGTCAAAAAATGTTCACAGAATGGAAATTATATCAATCGCGTTTACTTTGATTTTATATCCTTCCTTATTAACACATATTTTTTATCGGTTTGCAATCCTATTGTCTTCGCGCTCCAATCTACAGCGATCAATCCAAAAACAAAAATTCCCTCTTATATCTCCCTTTCCTGTGTTCATACTATCCATAGAGCAACCGACGGATTACACCACGGAAGCTCAGGATGTAAAAAAATTTGTTGATAAGTAAAGAACAGGAGATAAACAATATGGAATCCAACAACAGAATCGTAGTACCCGAAGCAGAGTCCGCAATGGAGCAGTTCAAGATGCAGGCTGCCAACGAAGTTGGCGTTACCCTGAACAAGGGCTATAACGGCGACCTCACCGCTCGTCAGGCAGGTTCCATCGGCGGTCAGATGGTTAAGAAGATGATCGAAAAGTACGAAAACGATCTGAAGTCTCAGGGCTAAGTCACACACTCCCCCAAGCTCCACCGCAATAGCGGTGGAGCTTTTTTGAGCATCCTGAACAAATTCTTTTGGAAAATCCTGCGTTCTTGGTCACAATACCTTGCATTTTAAAAAGATCTATGTTATAATGAAGGATAATTACCCATTATGGAGGATATATGGATCAGTCCCTTCAGATTTTAACTCAAACACACCCCGATGCTGACCTGTGGAAGAACTCCCCTATTACGATCAGCCAACTTTCGGTGGTTTATGATTATACACACAACCGCGAGGCATTGATTTTGCAATGCACCAACACCTCCCCTCTCTCCATTCGCTCGCTCTATTTTGATATGGAGTGCTACGATGATGCAGGCGATCTGCTGGGCAAAGCAACCGGCGTATGTATGCGCAATTTGGATGCACAGCCCAACACGGTATTCGGCGAGGCCAATCCCATTGTGATCCCTTACTCCGGCACTTGCAAAGTAGATCTGACCTTGGAAAAGGCCGTCTTCTGCGACAATTCGGTTTGGCGCAAGGGCGATGCACTCCCTACCGTTGTTGCTTCGGAGGATACTGCTTCTACCCCTGAGATCTCTCCCGCCCCTGTTAAAGTAGACGAGCCTATTCCCGCGCCTGCCCCCACACCCATTCCCGCAGAATGGCAAAAGCCTGAGGCTAGCACCGAAGGCTATCGTGCTGCCATTGCCGGACTGGCTACGCTGGATCATCCCAACGCATCTTATCTGATCAAGAAATTCACCGCTCTTGCCGAAAAATTGGAGGCAGAGGCAGCTGAGGCGACTCGCAAAGAAGCCCAGGCAAAGGAAGCTGCAGAAAAAGAATCGCTCTATCAGTCTTTGGCGGCAACCAATCCCTCCACTATCGAAGAGTGGAAAAAGCTTTCTGATAATTGGAAGGCCATGGGCGCTTATAAGGATGCCCCCAAACGTAGTGCAGACGCCCTCAAGAAGATCAAATCTATGAAAGCAGCCGCTAAGCGAATTGCCGACAAGGAAGCGGAAGCCGCTCGCATTGCCGCCGAATTGAAAGCCGCCAAGCGCAAAGCCCGCCAGAAACTGGCGATCGTTACCGCGATTACGCTGGTGTCTGTCACCGCTATCGTGCTGTTGTTCACTATGGTTGCTATTCCCGCTAGCAAGCAGGTGGTCTATGACGATGCCGAGGAGCTCCTCGCCGAAGGAAAATACTGCGAGGCTGTCGCTCTGTTTGAAGAGTTGGGCAACTACTCCGACAGCAAAGACCGTATTCGCAAAATCAAGTTCGAGCTTACCGGCAATGAAGACGCACTCTTCTCTACCAGCGAAAACAATCCCGGATGTTCCATCGAAAACGGCATTCTTTCTTTCGACCAGACTGCCTACCAGCTCACCTCCTCCGAAATCCGCATTCCCGATTACTTTGACAACCAAAAGGTAACACAGATTGGAGCAAGTTTCTTTAGCGGAATCAAAACCATCACCAAGGTCATCCTTCCTCCTTCTGTGGTAGCAGTGGGTGAATCTGCATTTGACGGCTGTACTGCATTGACCTCCTTGGAAGCCCCCGGTTTGATCACCACAGGAAAATATGTATTCCGCGGTTGCACTGCACTCACCGAAATCACTCTTCCCGACACCTTGACTTCGATAGGTGATAACGCATTCCAGGGATGTACCGCTCTGAAAAAGGTCGTTCTCCCCGAAGGTCTGCGTACCCTCTCTCACTCTATGTTTTTGGGTTGCACCGCTCTCACCGAAATTCAGATGAGCAGCAATCTGAAGGAGATCGTTGACTATGCTTTCGCTAACTGCACCGCTCTCACCAAGCTCACTCTCCCCGATACCGTCACCTCTATTGGTAGCAATGCATTCCTGTCCTGCACGAAACTGAGCAAGCTGGATCTTCCTGCAAATATCGCCTCCGTAGGCGATAAGGCATTCGGTAACTGCATTGCTCTGACCTCTCTCGATTTAGGCAAACAGCTGACCAAGCTCCCCCCTCGTACTTTCTCCGGCTGTACTGCACTTACCCAGGTAAACCTCCCCGAAACTCTTACCTTTATCGGCTATTTTGCATTTGAAAACTGCACCGCTCTGAAGACTGTCCATTATCAAGGTAATGAAGCACAATGGGCACAGATAGAGATTCAAAACAACAATGACGCACTAAACAGTGCTACAGTAGAATTTGCGAACTAAGATCATACCCCCTATGACAAGCGCTCCAATCCATGGATACGCATTCGACCTTGTGCGTTGCGCACCCTTTAGAACCGGAGTTGAACTGCTCGCTTCATAAAACAAAAAGTCCCGTCATTTCAGTGACGGGACTTTTTATCTCCCCAAAAACACCCTCGGCAGAGCCGAGGGTGTTCCTTATAGAGTTGCTTGATTACTTAACTTCGGTGCCCATGCATGCCACTTCAACCAATGCTGCATATTCGGTAGAAGCGTTTGCCTTTTCCACACTAAAGCCGGACAGCTTCACAGATGTGGTCTTGACGCCACCCAGATCGATCACCTGTTCCAACGCAGAATTGGTGAGATTGATCTGCATGGTCGTTCCGTCCGACAGGGTGAGGGTGCATCCCGTGAAGTAGGAGTCGTGAGGGAAGTCCGCACGGATGACAACCACCAATTCGTTTACGGTTACTTCTCTGCCAAAGTCGATCATGAAGTAATCGTCTGCCTTCATGGTAGAGCTCGGTGCCCAAGACTGGTAGGGGTAGTTGCCGTGGCCCTTATTGGCGGTAAAGCCGTCAATGGCATTGCGTGCCGCCCATTCCTCGGAGGAGGTGTAGACATTGCTGGTGGAGGCGTGAGGATATGCATTCTTGGCATTGTTCGTATCGTAGGGATTAAGTGCCAGATTATGCTCCTTCGCAAGCTCTTCCGCAGTAGGAATACGAGCAGTGATGGTATTGTTGGTATAAACGATACCGCTGTTGGTATTCATGGTATTGGGGAATACCTTGGTCAGACCAAAGAAGGTGTAAGTGAACTTTCCGTCGGGGCAGTAGATGATTGCTTCGCCCACTCTGGAGGAAAGGCTAAGCGCCAAATACTTTTCACCTGCAGGAAGAGTAATGGTCAGTTTTCCGTTTGACACATACTTGCCTACATAAAGGGTAACCATACCCTCCCCATTTGCGGAGAAGCTCTTACCGCTTGCGGAATATTCCATCTTGATCTCGCCGGTACCCTTGGTTGCGCCTGCACGAGCCAGCTTCGCATACTTATCCAAGGTATCGTACAGTTCACGCTTGTTCAGCTCTTCCTCATACTCACGCACGTCATTGCCGTCCCAGCGATCTCTCACATAGTAACTGCCGTAGCAAGGTACGCACAGATCGATCCATGCGGCGATTGCCTGAATCTGTTCTTCGGTAAGATTGCCGTGACCTTCGCGGAGCTTCTGAATGAGGGTGGAGTTCTGCGCGCCGTAGGAGTTGGGGTTCAGAATCTCACTCTTACTCATGGAAGAAATGAAATTGGTATAGCTGTTGGATGCATTTGCAACCCATTGTACGTTATTACTGGTCGCGGAACCGGTCAGTACCAAATAACTCAGCGGGAAATCCTTTCTCATACGCTTGCCCAGTACGGGAGTACCCTCCAGAGAGAACACCGCAGGCTGTTTGCTGACAGTACCTGCCGTGCCTGCAACAGGCACTTCTGCGCGGAGGCTGATGTCCATTTCATAGCCACCTACGTGCTGCTGGAGACTGATCGCTAATACGTTCACGCCTTCCTTCAGATAAGAAGCAGCATTGCTGTTCAGCGCCAGTTCCTCGTATGCATCGTTCCATGCATGATCATCTACGTCAGAGAAAATGAGGTTACCGTTGAGGTAAATATACGCCCAGTCATCGTAGAATGCATTCATTGCCAGCTTGGCGCCCTTGAACGCATCCAGATCATTCACTGTAAATGTTGTGATCGCCCAAAGATGCTTGTTATTGTTGTTCCAATCGGTTTTGCCGCCGCCCAAACGGTCGCCCAAAGGAGCGGTAGCGGTCTTCCAACCGGTGGTGTCATAGCCGGGCTTTGCCCAATCGGTGCCGGTAATGATGGCAGAGGATGCTGCCTTATAAGTCCAGGTGGTCTTCAGGGGAACCAGTGTGGTCACCTTGGAGGTACCCTGACCTGCATTGAATGCCAGATCAAAGAACTTAGCATCGCCGCCGGTTACCTTCACAGCGATCACGTTCGTACCAACCTTGCAAGCCTTGCGGGCAGTATCATTGAGCACAACGGTGTCGTAATTAGACAGAGCGGTATTGCCGGTGTATACCTTCTTGCCATTGATATAGACCTCAATGGAATCGGTGTAGGCTACATCCATGGAAAGCAGACACTCTTCCAGATCGTACTGGGTGAGCGTAACCGTCTTTCTCAGCCAAATGGAATCGGAATCCTTCCAAACGGTATTGATCATACCGGGATCAGTACCGATCTTACCGAAGGGTGCGTAAGCTTCCGCCCAAGCAGAGCTGTCATAGTTTTCTGCGGTCCATGTACCTACGGGAACATTAGTAGTATACGACCAGTTATCACGCTTGCCGATGATGCTATCGGCGGTGGTCAGATCCACGCTGCTCATAGCAGATGCATTGACCTTCTGATAAGAGATCTGAGAGTTGGAGTGACAGGAAATGCAGTTTGCATCCAAAATGGGCTGAACTACATCCAGATAATCGAAGCCTACATGAGATGTTCTGTCGTAAGGATCCATCTCCGTATAGGAATCGGACAAACTCATCCACTTATCAGGCTGAATCTCCTGCACGCCATTCTTCATCGCCTGGGTGATCTTGGATTGCACGGGAGGTGCAACATTCTTATCCAAATGACAGCCTACGCAAGAGAAGTATTCGCCGGGCTGGAGAGTAGACCAGCTTCGCATGGTTTGGATCATATTGCCGTTGGCATCCAGCAATTGGAAGTACAATGGCGTTTCTGACGGTGCGGTAAACAATGCCGATCCGTCTTCGTATACGTCTACGATTCCAAGGACCTTCTTCACGTCCCACGAACCGTTACCCGATGCGATGGGAGAATAGGGGTCGGAGGTACCGGTGCCGCTACCTACGGTTGCGCCGATGGCAGAGGATCTGAATTCCAGCGCTACTACGCGGAGATACTTGACCGTACCTACGGCAACACCCTTCATAGGTGCGCCTTCATATACGTTACCTACATAGTAAGTACCGTAGTTGCTGTTGTAATCTACAAGGCTGGCACGATTGAACTGAGGAGAATTCTTCACCAGCGCAACCTGGCTTGCAGGATAACCACTTGTTCCCTTAATGAGAACCTGACTCTTATTGCCCTTGCTGATCAGCTCAATATTAAAGGGAGTGGTCACGCCGCTGTAACCGCGATCGTGAGAAGCCGCCAAGAACAGATCGGAGCTGATGGCAACAGGATACTTGAACACCTTGCCCTCGTAATAATGGCCGGTGTCATTGTTGTGAGAATTCTGAAGTGCTCTGGTTGCGTTATCGGTCCAAACGTAGGTCAGTGCATTCTTGTCATTTCTGCCCACATTGGTATCAATGGTCAGCAGTTTACCAACCTGATGGGTATGGTGACCGGTTACGATAGCAACATACTTGCCCGATTCACCGGGGATCTCACGGGTATGGAGCAGAGTGGTGGGGTTAGATGCATTGTTACCGTACACCTCGGTCTGAAGTGTGCCATCCTGGAACATCTGGAACAGCGACTGTACGAACATCTGGGAACGGTCGTTGTAGTCCCAACGGGTATACAGGATTCTGCCGTCGGAAGTTACGGTAGGATAGGTGGTATGCACCTGGTCATAGCCCAGACGGGAAATGTTGCTTCCATCGGGACCGCATACGAACAGGTTAGAGACGTCGGTGTGCCAGCAGTCAACCGTTTGAATATCACGGGTGGAGTTGAACACGATATTGCCATTGGCAGTATATACAGGCTCAATGTCTGCAACGCCCGAACCAAAGGTCAGCTGAACGGTCTCACCGGTCGCGAAGGTATGCTCATACAGATGGTAATCATCCTGAGCAGACTTCTTCCAAGAGAACAGCACTTTGGTACCGTCCTCGGACACGCAAGGGTCACGAAGCACGCCGGAGCGGGAGGTTTCGATAGTTTTTTCGCTCTTGATTACCTTATCGCCGTCGCGAGTCAAGGTCACCAATGTCATTTTGGAACCGGGATTCCAGTTTGCCTCGATGCCGGCATCGCCGCCCGACTGTCTGCCGTCGTTCAGGTGATCGGATACCGCTTCGGTATAGGCATAGTGGGAACCGCCATGCTGTTTGGCATAAACGACTACAAACTGATTGGCAGTTTCCATCAATTTACCCAACTCGGGTGTATAGGAGAGGGTCTCTCCTTCGGCTGTTGCAGGCATACCGATGCAAAGAAGCATCACCGTTACCATTACAGCTGCCAGAGCGACCAAAAGATTCTTGGTCCATAATTTCTTTTTCATTATTCTCTCACCGCCTTAGTTCAGAATAATCTTCAGATCGGTTGCAAGAGCAGTATTGTCGCCGCCCTTGAAGCTGACTGTGTAATATGCACCCTTCGCCAAATTCGCAGGAACGGTGATATCAGTCTTGATCTCGGTGTAAGTGCCGTAGGCAAGTTTCTTGATCTCGTGGGATTCAGTATCCAACTGCTTGCCATCCTTATCATACAAGGTAATGGTCACAGTCGCATCGGGCGCATCTGCCTTTTGCTTGATGACCGTAATGCTAACCAGATCTTGACCGGCTACCAGTTTATTGTAGCTGCCATCCTTGTTCTTGATCTGGATTGCGCCGTACTGCTCGCCTTCCGCACCAATGGACAGGACGAAGTTTGCAAGATCCTGTGCATCTGCATCCGAGATGGTCTGACCATTCTTGGCAACACTGTTCTTCACATATTCCACCATGTCGGTATGACCGCCGATGTAGCCCCAAGGATAGGTACGCCATACTTCAACCAGCGAGGAGGTATCCATATCACGGTACTCCCAAGAGGGATCGGATTCCAGATCGATGGAGGTATGATAGAGCAGATCAGTATAGAGAGGTGCAGGATGGCAGGTTACACAACCGTAGTCCGTGAAGAGCTGTTTGCCACGGGTTGCAGACTCGGTCAGTGTGCCGTCATCATTGAGATAGGGGGACTGCTCAGGAAGCATCGCCATGAGATAGGCCGTAATATTCTCTACGATACCTGCTGTATCCGCATTGAAGCAGATATATTTCAGACCTGCGGCAATTGCAGTTTCACCGTCGGGACGGATACCGGTCACCATCACGGGAGGAGTACGCAGAGAGTAGAGCATACTCTTTGCCTGCTTGGTAACGCCCACACCGTCGTTGAGGTTATCCCAGTTCAGACCATCTGCTCTGCCATCGGGATGGCAGGAAGCGCAGGATTGCCAGTTCTGGTAGCAGATAGTAGAATCATACCACAAAGTCTCGCCCAAACGGATGGCATTCGCCTCAGGCTGTTTGCCGGGGGTCATGGTAGCTACCTGCTTCATCGTCTCATTGGTTACATCGACTACGGCAACATCACCGCTGAAATATTGACCGCAATATACTTTACCGTTGGCATAAGAGATGGATCGAACGCCCTCACCCTTCAGCTCAATACGGGTCTTGGCTTTTTCCGCAAAGGGAATATAATTAACAATCTCCTCCAAGTAACGCACATTGGGATCGCTCTTGCCTACCTTGGAGACCAGCGTTTCCAGAACGGTCAGGTCCACCTTCATCAATTCTCTGCTGCCCGAAATCGCAACATACAGTGCCTTGCCTTCGTCATCCATGGTAAGTCCCCAAGGATTGCCTGCGCCGTATTCCAAATTATCCAGCAGGAATGCATAGGATGCCTTCTTGGTGTCTGCATCGATCACCGAAACAGCGTTGGTATAGATCCAACCGCCGTCCAGCTGGGTGGTGGGGTAGGTATATCTGCCAATGGTATGGGAAACATACAGCTTCTTACCGTCGGGAGAAGCGACAATATCCTTCACGTTAACCGAGCCGTTGCAAAGAGCGATGGACTCTTTGGCTTCATTGGAATTGGTGTCAATGACACAGATACGGGAGCTCACCGAATCAGCCATTGCCTGATCCTCGGGAAGATGGCAGGCAACGTAGAGATCGCTACCGGTCAGCGCCATTGCCATGGGCTCGCGGCTGACTGCAATTTCTTTGGTTTCTGTCTTAGATGCCAGATCCACTACCGAAATCGTACAAGAGAAGCGATTTGCCACATAAGCGGTACCTCCCTTGATCACAATATCGTTGGGGGTATGACCGACGGTCACACTTCCCTCCTCCTTCAAATCAGAGGAAAGGATCAACAGTTTTCCACCCAATTTACCCACACCTGCGTACAGCTTATCACCGGATACGGTGAGGTTGTTTACAGGCGCGCCTACTTCATACACCTTTTTCAAGGAATTGTCTGCCGTGGAATACTGGTAGATCGCTTCATCGGTCGCACCGCCCACATACAGCCACTTGCCGTCGGCAGAAACCGCGGTTGCCTGAGGCGAAAAATAATCGTCTGCCGTAACCGTCATTCCCGGTTTTGTGCTGTTGGGATTTTGAGTTACCACAGTCGTCGTTGCGGGGGGCGTTTTATCTTTACAAGCGATCATTCCCACAAGCAATGCACCTAAGGTGATAACCAAAACACCGCCCGTCATCAAAGCCCGTTTCATCACAGGCTTGCTATCGTTTTGCTTCATAATGATACCTCCTATTTCTCATGTATTTTGCCGATTGTTGCAAAAGGGAACACTATGGATTGTAAAATATTATAACACATCCGAGAGATTTTGTAAATTGACATTTTAGACTATGTTTTCTTGATAAAATGTACAAAACAAACAAAACCAAAAGCGCCAATCTATGCAAGATTGGCAAAGAAAACAGAACCGCGAATTGGTTTTGGAAATTGCATGCTAAAAAAACAAAAACCTCCCTATGGGGTGCCTACCGTAGAGCAGTATTTTAAAAAAGACATAGCTACTTTTTCGGGCTATGTCTTTTTTATACACGCAAAATCAAACATTGGTTGAGTCGTAAACAACTATTTGATAATTGTTTTTTCATAAATATTTGCTATAATATAATTACACCGGTGATAACTATTTCGAGGAGGAGCTTTTATGCAACTTAACTTAGGTACTAAAATTAGAGAACTGCGCAGACGTGATGGGCGCACACAAGATAATCTTGCAGAAGCTCTCGGCGTAACTGCGCAGGCTGTGTCACGCTGGGAGTCAAGCGGTAGTTATCCCGACATGGAGATGATTCCGGCTATAGCAAATTACTTCCATGTATCCATTGACGAACTGTTTGGATATCACGACGAACGAGAAGTAAAAATCAAAACTATTCTTGACAATGCTACCAAGATACTCACTAAACAAGGATTTACAATGTATCAAGGAAGCTTGTCGGATGATGTTGAAGAATGTGTCAATATGCTTCGTGCAGCTTCAGAGGAATTCCCAAACGAGCCCCAAATTTTATTGAAGCTCGCTCAAGCCCTTCATATGTGGGGTTGGAATAAACACGGCGGCAAAGGACGTCCTGCCGATTCCACGGGGATCATAGAATACGATAGTGATTCTAACGCCAAAAACGTTTTCTGGCAAGAATCCATACGTGTTTATGAAAAACTGTTGAAATCAAATCCGTCTTCAGAGGATCGCGAGATAGCCATTTGTCAAATAACGCCACTTTATTGCCGAATGGGAGAATATGAAAAGGCGAAAGCTCTCGCCAACGATCAAAACGCTATCATTATTTGCAAGGAACTATTGTTGCCTATGGCGACCATCGGAGAAGAAAAAGCAAGATATCAAAGTGAAAGAATTATGGCTCTTCTTTCGAATCTGAGATTTGCCATTTCCGAATCAGTAGCCTTGAGACCTGCGGTATCATCTTCTGAATACGGAAGACAAATTCTATTGTCGGTTATAAAACTTTACGAAACGGTCTTTATTGACGGCAGATGCGGAAAGTGGCACTGGGATATCGGTCATTTGTATTTGACCTTGGCTGGATATGAAATGGATAACAATGGCTGTTTGGAAAATATTATGAATTATTTTGACAAAAGTTTTGATCATTGCAAGGAGTATGAGCGTATCTATAATGAAGGTGAATATCAATATTCTGCGCCGTTAGTCTCGGCATTGCCGAAGATAGACAAAGGAGACCTCGCTCCATTTGGAGACGATTTTTGGAGAAAGCAATTACGAACATTTCAGAAAAATATTGTTGAAGAAATTCGCAAGAAGTCCAAATACGCCGAATGCTTTGAATAATCTCTCGCCCCGCCTCGTGCGGGGCTTCGCTTTTGTGTGCACAAAAGCAGTGCTTGTCAGGAAAAGTAGATGGACTTTCGGGGCCAACAAACCAAAGGCTCCCTCCGGGAGGGAGCTGGCGCCGAAGGCGTCTGAGGGAGAGCGCGTTACAATAAAATTTATACAAACCTAAAGTCACGCGGGCTCCTTCCACCGCTATCGCGGTCCCCCTTCCTCCCGGAGGAAGGCTTATCACCGCCCGACAGTACACCTAAAAGGTGTAACACACGATACCTTGTAGCGTAAGGTGTGTAAAAAAAGAGTACAGACAAAATTGTCCGTACTCTTTTTATTTTTCGGCAGGTCAAAACCTGCTTTATGGAAGGCTCCCTATTCGGGAGGTTTTTACTTTTAAACTTCGTTCCAGATTCTCTTCATGTTGTCGAAGGAAACGCGGGTGCCATATTCGCACTCTTCCATGCCCTCGTACTCCAGATAGATGAATCCGTCGTAACCGCTCTGCTTAATGGTTCTGGTTACATCCCAAATGTCGATGTCACCCTGAGCCAGGATGGAGCCGCGCAGATAGGAACCGCCCACAGAACGGAACCAGCTGTTTTCGCAGTTGAACTGTGCGCTGTCGCCGGGGTTTCTGTGCTCGGGACGGATGTAGAAGTCCTTCATGTGGATGGTCTTTGCAAAGCGAACCATCTTCTTTACTGCGATTTCGGGGATATCGTCCACGCAGGTGTAGTTACCAACGTCCAGCTGATGACCGAAGTTCTCGCGGTTTACGCCTACCATGATCTCACGAACACGGTCAGCACCGTTTGCATGGAAACCGTGGTTTTCCATGAGGATGGTCATGTTGTACTTCGCCGCATAATCACACAGCTCCTGATAAGCTGCGATGATGGTGGGCACTTCCTTCTGGAAGTTTTCGATGGTATTCTCACGAATGGGACGGCGGAATGCAGCGCTATCCATACGGAAGGTAGGGATATTCAGCTTAGCAGCTGCATCGATGTGCTGCTTCGCGCGCTTGATCTCCGCATCGAACTCCTCGGGAGTCAGACCCAGGAAGTTACCGTTGAGAGAGTAGTTAGTGAAAGGAACACCGGTCTTTGCATACGCTTCCTTGAACTGTTCGATCAGCTCGGGATCCTGTGCAATGTTAAAGCCGAAAGGCACCAGCTCCACGCCCTCTGCACCGTATTCGCAGAGCTTGTGGTACGCCTCAACAGGCGTGATTTCTCCCGAAACGATCTTACGGGAGATACAGTAGATGGAAATTCCAAACTTAGGCATAATAAACCTCTTTATATCTATTGGGAGACTTGCTCCAAGCCGTTTTACGGCTTCCCCACACTCGCCGCTATACAATCCTTGCATAACGGTTTCAGAAGCACGGGGCATGATTTGCTTCCCCTTTAGTATACATGAAGCCTTTTGAACTGTCAAGGGTTTTCTCGAATATTTTTCAGATGCATCCACATCATTTCCACGAAAAAAGAGCCATTCCTGGCTCTTTTTTCTAATCAAAGTTAAATATTTACCTTTACAGATTCTCCGGTTTCGGAGGAACGGAATGCCGCTTCCATGACCAGCATACAGCGCATTGCCTGCTCGGGAGTGATCTTCAGAGGTGCACCTTCAATGGCATCCACCAGCTGATAATAGGTAGGATCCAGATTATCCTCCAGTCCTGCAGGGGGCGCAAATTCCATCACCTCAACGGTGGAAGGATCACGCTTGGACATGGTTTTGGAAGGTCCTGCTCTATCGGGCGCAATCTCGGTAGTCCACTGCTGTGCCTGCTGAGAACGCGCACGAACCATGCGTCCGTTGCCGGGCCAATCATCGATTTGGAGAGTACCGCCTTCGCAAAGGATATACCAACGAGGATGAAGCACAAAATTATTGGTAGAAACCTCAATCTGTGCAGTCAGACCGCTCTCAAAGGTCATGAGCAAATGGAAATTATCGTCTACCTCAGGATAGTGGATACTGAACATCTTGCAGTAAACCGAAGTCACCTTTTCATCAAACATATAGAGCATCTGGTCGATGAGGTGAACACCCCAGTCCAGCATCATGCCGCCGCCCTGCTCCTTATTGCATCTCCAGCCCTCGGGCATACCCTTAGAGCCTTCCACACGAGATTCAATGAAATAGGGCTTGCCGATCCAGCCGCTTTCGATTGCGTTGCGCATTGCAACATAGTCCTTATTTACACGGCGATTCTGATCAATGGTGAATACCTTACCGGTTTCCTTTACCACCTCCATGATCTCCCGAAGTTCATCCGAGTTCATGGTGACGGGCTTTTCGCAAAGGACATGCTTGCCTGCACGAAGTGCCTTGATAGAAATTTCTTTGTGGAAGTTATTGTAAACTGCCACCAATACGATGTCGATCTCTTCATCGGCAAGGAGTGCTTCCAGAGAAGGATAGGTCATATATCCCTTCTCCTCTGCCGCCTGCATTCTCAGCGGATTGATATCGTAAATGCCTTTCACCCGAACACGGGTATTACCTTTGGCAAGCTGATTGACGTGATGCCCAGCCATACCGCCAAATCCGACGATACCGAGCTTGTAGATTCTTTCCATTTTTGATCTCCCGCAGGGCTTTGCCCTGCAACCCGCCCGCTTTCTTGAAAGCGGGGCAAAGAACTTTTATTAAGCCGACAAAATACTTCGTCGGCAGAAAAATCCTGTTCTGCTCCGGGGAATAAATTTCTAATAATAATCTTGTTGCCACCAACCACTTGGCGGCTTTTATATAAGTTCTTGGGGTCCATCCCTTCTTTCAAGAAGGGCTGGCGAGTGTGGGCAGAGCCCACATAAAAATCAGAACCAGTATGCCTCGCCGGCGGACTCGGTGATGAGTACGTCCTTGAGGAAGGCAACTGCCTTTTCCAGACCCTGCTTGGTAGACATCAGGCTATCCTCATGCTCGATGGAGATAACGCCGTCATAGCCAACGGTACGCAGAGTGGAGATAATGCGGTTCCAAGTAAGCTGATCGTGACCATAGCCTACGGTACGGAATACCCATGCACGGTTCAGCACATCGCCGTAGGATTTGGTATCCAGCACGCCGTTGACAGCGGTATTGCGCGCATCGATTGCGGTATCCTTTGCATGGAAGTGATAAATCGCACCCTTCAGCGCCTTGATCGCCTCAACAGGATCAATGCCCTGCCAGAACAGGTGGGAGGGGTCGAAGTTTGCGCCGATGATGTCGCCTACAGCGGCTCTCAGCTTCAGCAGAGTTTCGGGATTGTATACCACGAAAGAAGGATGCAGCTCAAAAGCGATCTTCTTGATGCCGTGTGCCTTCGCAAATGCTGCCATTTCGGTCCAGTAGGGGATAACCTTTTCGTTCCACTGCCAGTCAAGGATCTTCAGATTGTCATCGGGCCAAGGGCAGGTTACCCAGTTGGGGTACATAGAATTTTCGCAGTCACCGGGGCAGCCTGCGAAACCGATGATGGTTTCTACGCCAAGCAGCTCTGCCGCCAGAATTGCGTTTCTGAAATCGCTGTCAAACTTTGCTGCGATCTCCTTCTGAGGATGGAGGGGGTTGCCGTGGCAAGCCAGCGCCTCGATGGTGATATCGTACTTCGCCAGCAGTGCCTTGTATGCCGCTACAGCTTCGGGATTGCCAATCAGTTCCTCAGACTTCAGATGTGCGTTACCGGGATATCCGCCCGCACCAATTTCGATGGCGTGAACGTCCAAAGAATTCAGATATGCCAGCGCTTCCTCAAAGGGCATTGCCGCCAGCACAGGATTCATTACACCAAGTTTCATAATTATTCTCCTGAATTAATTTATTTGGGGCGTCGCCCCAAACCCTACAAACTTTCTTGAAAGAAAGTTTGACAAAGAACTTTTATATAGCCGGCAAATGCTTGCCGGCAAGGCAATTATTCATCCTGCCGACGAGTATTCGTCGGCTTTATAAAAGTTCTTGGAGGGTCTGGGGGACTTCTTACAAGAAGTCCCCCAGCGTAACCCCTTACAGACCCAAAGACTTCAGATAGTCGCGGGACTGCTTAGCCGCTTCCAGAGCGGGCTGTTCATAGGAATCATCCTGTTCAACGATCACGTAATCGATGCCAACTTCTTCAGCAGCAGCAAGGATTGCGGGGAAGTCCTGGATACCCTGACCTACGGGCTTGAAGCGGAAGCCGTTGTCCTCTTTGGAACCGCCTTCTGCCTTGCCGGTATCGTCGATCAGCGCATAAACGGGACCGCCGCCCAGTGTTTTGCATACGAAATCCTTCAGGTGCAGAGTCTTCATCTGGCCCTTGTACTTGAGGATAAACTCAGCGGGATTAACGCCTGCGTAATGTACCCAGCAGGTGTCCACTTCGCCCTCGATGCCGCCGTCCATTTCAGCGTAGATCTTTTCCAGGATCACTTCGCCGTCCAGCTTGCGGAACTCGAAATCGTGGTTGTGATAGGTCAGACGGATGCCGCTGTCAGCCAGCAGCTTGCTAACCTTCTTGAACATTGCGATGGTCGCATCAAAATTACCGTTTTCGAAGTTTTCAATGCCATACCAAGGAATTGCACAATACTTCGCACCGATGGTGGTGAGATAATCCACCGCTTCCTGTCCCTTTTCCATGAACAGATCGGGGCCCTGATGCACGGAAATACAGGTGAGACCCAGCTCATCCAGCATAGCACGTACTTCTTGGGCAGTGTGACCGTAATATCCTGCAAACTCTACGTAATCGTAGCCGGCTTCCTTGACCGCTTTCAGCGTGCCATAGAAGTCCTTCTCCATATCGCCGCGAACCGAGTAAAGCTGCAGACCAACTTTAAATTGTTTCATGATTTAATCTCCTTTGAGGCTCCGCCTCAAACTCCGCCAACTTTCTTGAAAGAAAGTTGGACAAAGAACTTCTAATAAGCCGACGAATACTCGTCGGCTTGAAATAGTTAATAAATATCCCTACCGAGCAAGCATTTGCTCGGTTTTATAAAGTTTTAGGAGTTCCAAGAACCCTTTTTCAAAAGGGTTCTTGGCGGGGTATGGGGCAGAGCCCCATGGCGTACTCTTTATACCTCGGGGATTTCGATTTCGATTTCGTGGCCGCACTCGGAGGACTTCACGATACCGTCGATAATTGCCTGGTTGTAGATGATCTCTGCGGAAGAAACGGGGGTAGTGCCGCCGGTCTTAACAGCATCCAGGAAGTTACGAATCTTGTAGTAGAACTCGCCCTCACGGGTATTTCTCAGCATAGGAATTTCCCAGCAAACTTCGGTGGTGGTGTTAGGCAGAGTGCGGTAAACCTTCATAGGACCGCCGATAGAGCCGTTCCAGCACTCGGTGGAGGGGATACGCAGACCGCCCTTGGTACCAAGGATCAGAGTGTCGCCTGCGGTGTCCATGTTCATTGCCCAAGAAATACGGAAGTCAAGGATGATGCCGCCTTCCAGACGAACGAAGCCTGCAGCGAAATCGTCAACGCCGAACAGATCAGCGTATTCAGCGGGCTTGTTTTCAGCAGTCCAGTAGGAAGGATCCTTACCGAAATAATCGGACTTGTAACCGGTAACGGTCAGAGGCTTGGGATAGCCAACTGCGTTCAGAACCATGTCCAAAGAGTAGCATCCGATGTCAGCCATTGCGCCGATACCTGCGGTTTCCTTTTCGATAAAGGTAGTACCGAAGGGAGTGGGGATACCGCGACGACGGCCGCCGCCGGTCTGAATGTAGTAAACCTTACCCAGCTCGCCGGACTGAACGAACTTCTTCAGCATCTGCATGTTGGGGTTGAAACGAGGCTGGAAGCCGATGGAAAGGATCTTGCCGCTTTCCTTTTCAGCCTTCATAACTTCGATTGCTTCTTCAACGGTAACGGTGAAGGGCTTTTCCAGCAGAACGTTTACGCCGTGCTTCAGAGCGTCGATTGCACAGGGTGCGTGCTGCATATTGTAGG
>JAZRIH010000094.1:0-8854 GCA_045645175.1 Eubacteriales bacterium
TGCGGCGGATGCGTTTACCGCCACATCACCTATGCCCACGAGCTGGAACTAAAGCGAAACTATGTTGCCTCCGCTTTCCGCAAGGCAGGTGTGACCGCCGAGGTCGCGCCCACTCTGTCGGGCAATGAATCGGGTTACCGCAACAAGGTGCAGTATCCTGTGGGCGAAAATATGACCCTGGGCTTCTACGCGCCCCGCTCTCACGAGATCATCCCTTGCACCGATTGCGCCCTTCAGGACGAAGCATTTCTTCCCATTCTTACCGAAATTGCCGACTATCTCCGCCAAGCGGGCGTGAGCGTTTATAACGAAGTCACTCACACGGGACTGCTCCGCCACGTTTATCTCCGCCGAGGCTCTGTCAGCGGTGAGATCATGGTGACGCTGGTCACCGCAGCAGCGAAATTCCCCCAAGGCAAGGCATTTGCCCAGCATATCCGTGAAAAATTCCCCGCCATCGTATCGGTAGTGCAGAACGTCAACTCCGAAAAGACCAATGTCATTTTAGGCGAGCGTTGCATCACTCTGTCGGGCAAGGATCATCTCACCGATACCCTCTGCGGACTCACCTTTAACCTCTCCCCCCTCTCCTTCTATCAGGTGAATCATCACATGGCAGAGGTGCTCTATCGCAAAGCGGCAGAGCTTGCTGAGCTTCGCGCAGGCGATCGGGTAGCCGACCTCTTCTGCGGTGCAGGAACCATCGGACTGTCGGTTGCCGCCATGCACCCCGAGATCTCCCTGCTGGGCGTGGAGATCATCCCCGAAGCGGTGGAAAACGCAAAAGAAAACGCCAAGTTGAACAGCATTGAAAACGCAACCTTTGTCTGCGGTGATGCCAACGCCGCCGAGCTCAGCGGCGCAGACGTGATCTTCTTGGATCCCCCCCGAAAGGGCTGTGAAGAGTCGTTGGTGAAGCAGATCGCCGCCCTCTCCCCCCGCAGAGTGGTCTATATCTCCTGCAATCCCGACACTCTTGCTAGGGACGTGGCAAGATTTATCGGGGAGGGATACACCCCCGGAACCGTTTATCCCGTGGATCTTTTCCCTCGGACAGGACATTGCGAGGCGGTTTGTCTGCTGTCAAAAAATAGGTGAAATTCGATGAAAAAGTTTGTACTAGCTATGATTTGTGCGTTAACCATAATTTCTTGTGTTGCTTGTGGCGGTATGTCTGTCTCCAATGCAAGATATGAAAAAATATCAAATCATGTTTTAGAAAATATCGATGAATTGACTGTTGAAAACGAGATAGAATTTTTCGATTATGAAACAACGGGATTGAGTGATGGTGGTGTTTATTATGGATACTACTATACAGTCAATAACGAGATTGTTGTTCCGGATTTTTATGATGGGAATAATTTAGGTGAACGACATGAAGCTGACGGCGGTACTTACTTTGGCAAGCCAAACAATGGAACTGACTGGTGTTTCATTAAAGAAATAACAGATAACTGGTATCATTACGAATTGCATTGGGGATAACGGGAGTCGATATGTTCCCTACAACAATCAAGGTAGATAAGTGTTGTCTGTTTGAGCAGGGAAAAGGCTGACGCTTGCGAGGAGGAGCCTAAAATGATTTTCGACGAAAGAAGCAAATACAAGTCTTGGAGCAATCTGAAAAAGCAAATGAATGATTTGCTTTGTGATTCGCTCAAAGACAAAATAACTTATTTCTATACCAGTTATAACGAAGTTCATAATGCTTACGGCAGAGCGACCATTAACTATAACAAAAAAGAACTGCTTGCTTTTTCGTGGGATATTGGGTATGCAAAATGGGACGATGAATACACCGTGCTTAATCAAAATGATGTAAACATAAAAACGCTGGGAAGTTTTCAGTCGGTATGGGAAGAGCAAAAACGAATTCAAGAAGAATTGAATATAAGCAAATGGATGCCTGAAGGTAAATTGTGCGAAACAGATTTCATCAATGCCGTTACCACTTACCTTAAAACAGACATCGCAACATCGCTCCACTCCGATAATTATTTACTGCGTGTGTTTGCCTATATGGATAGACGCGTTGGAAAGAGAACACTTGTTAAGATTAAGGACGAAGTGGAAAAGCTTCCCGAATGGGTAAAGCAATTCTATCAAATTCGCTGTGAAGCGGATGGTGTAGTTTTCCCACCTAAACGAAATACAGACGAGGCGGTCGTGGCGCTGACGAAAAAATGAATAAACGAACAAAGCGGAGGCAGTTGCCTCCGCTTTTTATCTGTTCGAGTAAATGGGATTTATTGAACAGACAATCAGTTATTCCCCTAAATAGTTGGCGACAAACTCATCAACATCGGCAAATCGTTTGACGTTTATTTCAGCCTGCTTATAAACTTCCTCATATTTTTTCAAAGTTCTATCAAATATTTCTGTATTATCCGCAAGAGAATCCGGATTATATTCGTCCATAACATGGAATGACCCGATTTCCACGTCCTGTGCAATCTCAGAAAGCATAAACTGCAAGCTGCACATATTCATATAAGAAGCAAAAACATTATCATTTTCTGCAGCTTCTTCCACTTTATTTCGCCAATTGGAATACATTTCCTCGTAAGTGCCCGATAAGGCTTCCGAGGGTTCTGCTTTGTTTTTCTCTCGTCGAATATGGCTTTCCACATATAGAAGCAGCTGCTTCAGTAAATCACGCAGTTCAAAAACCTCTTTACTGACAACGACTTTCTGAATGGTATGTGTAAACATCTCATCAAGCTGCAACGTTGCCAATTCTTCAAATGTTCTTTTCACACCGCGCTTAAAATAGGTTCCATGGTAAAGCATAATGGCATCTACCAGATAAGATATTACCCCGGATGCTTCCAATCGCACCTGTCCCAACGCATCGTATAAGCAGGCATTTGCATAGGATATTTTTGCTTTGTCCATTAGTTCATTTACTCTGAGGAAGCGCTCCTCTGATTCCAAAAACTGTTTTGCCTGCGCTCTTAATTTGAGTAATTCATTGTATGCTTCCTGATTCTTGACATACACAATCTGAGAGTCCATCAATTTTGACAGGTGAGCATGGTGACATTCTGCGTCATATCTTAATCCGGTCCAGTTGGTGCAATATATATCGTAGCCAACATTTCTGTCCTCTAAAATAAACCCTGTTCCAAGTTTCCATCCTTCATCATTCTCAATCAATATGAGTAAATCCAAATCGGATTTCTCATACTCGTCTCCCGTAGCAACAGAACCGTATATGCCAATCAGTGCCAACGACTCAGGACACAGCTTATTTGCTTTATCTATGATAGCATTAATGATTTTTTGATTTATAATATCCATAACACTACTCCGTCATATTCAGAATTAATCAAGTTCATTATACCATAAAAATGTAAACTTTTCAACATCTCCGTACAAATCTGCGAAAACCGCAGATATCTGCCCCCAAGCACTTGAAAAGAACGTTGAAATAGTGTATAATGAAGTCAGTATCCAATATTTTCAAAACCATGGCGGCATGCTCATCGGGTTGACCGCACGACACAGCCCAAAGGATTTTTATGAAACACTATTGCTTCACCGTAGATGACAACATCCGCTTTTTCAAGGAGCTGACCGAAGGGGGCTATCAAAGTCTGTTTGACCACCCCTATTTAGCTGTGTTCAAGCGTCTTCAAGAGCAGTTCGGGCTGAAAGTCCAGCTCAATCTCTTTTACAAAACCGACGGATTCGATCTCTCTGAGATGACCGACCGATACAAAGCAGAATGGACCGAAAACGCCCATTGGCTGAAGCTCTCCTTCCATTCGGAGTGGGAAAACGTCGAGCCCTATAAAAACTCCCCCTACGACGAGGTGTTCGCCCATTGCGCGGCGGTAAATCGCGAGATCCTGCGCTTCGCATCTCCCCGTTCCCTTGCCAAGACCACCACGATCCACTACTGTCTTGCCACAGAAGAAGGCCTTCGCGCCCTTACGGATAACGGCGTGCAAGGACTTTTGGGCTTGTATGGCTCCCCCGAGGCCCCCCGATCCTCCTATCAAAGCTCCCCCGAGGAGGGAAACCTGCTTCGAGAGGGGGAATTGGTCCAAAAAGATCAGATCTGCTACGGCGGAATCGACATCGTGCTGAACAGCTATTGCAAAGACGATATCCTGCAAAAGCTCGACGCGCTCACTCAGCGAAATCGGATCAAAGTCATGATCCACGAACAGTATTTTTACGAAGATTATAAATGGTATCAAGCCGATTTTGAAGAAAAACTCCACGCGACCTTCGCCTTTCTCACCGAACACGGATTTGAGAGCCGATTCTTTGAGGAAATGATCGGCTGACAATCCCGCCCCGTGACTTTCTGAAAAGTCCCCCGAAAGGAGCTTCCTATGCTGATCGATCTGCACGCCCATTCATCAGGCATCAGCCAATGCTGCCGTGCCTCATACGAGGCCGCCATCCAAGCCGCACTAAGTGCTGGGCTTGACGGCATCATCCTCACCAATCACTATCATAAAGGATACGTGAAAGACGGCGACTATGCCGCATTTGCCCGTCGGTACACCGATGAGTTCCGCTCTGCCAAGGAATACGGCGAAACGGTGGGTTGCAAGGTCTTTTTCGGCGCAGAAGTGTCCATGGAACGGCACAATCTCGCCCACGTTCTGATCTACGGCATCGACGAAGCCTTCATCGAATCCCACCCCATGCTCTTCGATCTCCCCCAAGAGGAGTTTTATCACCTTTTGAAATCGGTTGGCGGCACCGTAGTGCAAGCCCATCCCTACCGCAGCAAACCCCATCTGTTGGATCCTCGCTTCTTGGACGGCGTGGAGGTCAACTGCCATCCCCTCTACGGCAAATCCGATTTTGCCGACATGGTGGAGATCGCCACAAAAAACCGTCTTCTCCTCACCTGTGGCGGCGACTATCATGCCGACACCTACCGTCCCACCTGCGGAGTCTATCTCCCCGATGACCTGCAAAGCGGCGTGGAGATCGGACAGTATCTGCTGAATGCCCCCCAGCTGACCCTCTGCATCCACGAGCCCAACACCGAAAAGCCGTTCGATTTTGTTTGGGCGCGTGCTACCACAGGAGAACAGAATGGATGAAAACGATCTCCTCTCCTTGGGATGCGAGATCATCGATTATGAGAAAATTATCGTGAATAAATAAAGGAATCCGCTATGTCTACACATCACAAGAATCATATTTTCAAATTAGTGCTGTCTGCCATGTTTTTGGCGATGGCGATGGTATTCCCCTGGATCACGGGACAGATCTCCGAGCTGGGAAATGCCTTTTTGCCCATGCACATCCCGATCCTGCTCTGCGGATTTTTCTGCGGACCGATTTACGGCGTCACGCTGGGCGCCCTTGCCCCCTATCTGCGCTTTATTCTTTTTGGCGCGCCTACCCTTATGCCCATCGGCATTGCCATGAGCTTTGAGCTTGCCACCTACGGCTTGGTGGCAGGGCTCTTATATAAACTCCTCCCCAAAAACACCTTCACCGCCTACCTATCGCTCATCGGTGCCATGATTATGGGCAGAATCGTCTGGGGCGCGGCAAGAGTCATGCTCTACGACCTTGGCAAAGTCCCCTTTGGCTGGGAAGCATTCATGTCGGGGGCATTTTTCGCCGCCATTCCCGGCATTATTATTCAGCTTGTCCTCATCCCACCGCTGGTGATCCTGCTGGGCAGAATTTTCCCCAAATTGGGTGGGAAATAAGAAAAACGCAAGAATACACACATATCTACTCGTCTAAAAAGGATCGTCCTATGAAGAATGAGTTCGAAATCTTGACTAAATACATTTCAATACTAAACGATAACCAATATGGTGAATGGGTCTTTGATCGCCAAAACAACGGTTCGCGTGAACACCCTATCCATATGCCATACATAAAGTACTCCGATATCGTATATCTGTTAATCGCAGATATTTACATCGTCGCACAAACATATGAAAAATTCAACTTAACCTGTTACCATGAAATTTTAGAAAAACATAATATCCAATGGAGTGAACAGTCCATGACTGAAGCCGATGTGTCCACCTTAGACAAACAATGTATTTTAGCACTTCTTGTCGGGACAGTTCAAGCCGAGCGTTTCTGCGAGGGAATCCTAATGTCCTTTTTAGAAAACGGATGTATCCTACACTGGCTCAAGCGTCTACAGGCGTTGGATTTCGAAACTTAATCTATCAAGGAACATACCATGAAAAAAATCGTAGTCATTGACGGACAAGGCGGCAAATTAGGGCAAGCCGTGGTGGAAGCCATCCAAAATGCCTCCCTGTCCTGTGAAACCTATGCCATTGGCACCAACAGCATCGCCACCGCCGCCATGCTCAAGGCTGGCGCGGATTACGGTGCCACCGGCGAAAATCCCACCATCGTCGCCTGCCGAGATGCAGACATCATCATCGGACCCATCGGCATTATCTCTGCCGATTCCATGCTGGGGGAGATTACCCCCGCCATGGCAGTTGCCGTGGGACAGAGCAAGGCAGTCAAGCTGCTCCTACCTGTGAACCGTTGCAACAACCGTGTGGTGGGCGTTCCCAATCTCACCCTTACCGAGTTAGTGAAGGAAACAGTGAAGCACCTGAAGGAGCTTTGCTGATTACATAGAGCAAAACTCAATGATGCCACGAAGGCATCCCATCGTTCAAGACGGTGATATCTTCATTTTATAGTACGAAAGCGAGAAAAAAGATGTCATCCTACAAAAATCAAATCTTCAAGCTGGTGCTGGCAGCAATGTTCCTTGCCCTTGCCATGCTCCTCCCCTTCCTCACCGGTCAAATCCCCGAAATAGGCAATATGCTCTGCCCCATGCACATCCCCGCCCTCCTCTGCGGTTTTTTCTGCGGTCCAATCTATGGCGCGGCAGTAGGCGCTGTTGCTCCCCTTTTGCGGTTCGCCCTGTTTGGAATGCCCCCGCTCATGCCCGTAGGCATCCCCATGTGCTTCGAGCTGGCGACCTACGGCCTCGTGGCAGGTCTGCTCTACCGATTGCTCCCCAAAAACACCCTCTCCGTATACGTGTCTTTAATTTGCACGATGATCGCAGGCAGAATCGTCTGGGGCGCTGCAAGAGTGGTGCTCTTGGGCGTTGCCAAGGTACCCTTTGGCTGGGCGGCGTTTCTATCGGGCGCATTTTTGACCGCCATCCCCGGTATCATCCTGCAAATCGTTGTGATTCCCCTGCTGGTAATGGTGCTCCGTCGGGCGCACCGTCTGCTGAACTGAGGTAACTCCCCCTCACCCTCCGTCAAGCGGAGGGTGAGGGGACAGGAGGAATCGCCCCCATGATCGAAACTACCAAAGTCATTGAACTATTCAACCGATGGGCACCCGATTGGGATGCAGATATGGTAAGGAATGAGGAAATCATCCGCACCATCTTAGATAATGCTCACGTGTCGGAGGGCAAAACCGTGCTGGACGTTGCCACGGGAACGGGCGTATTGATCCCCGACTATTTTGCCCGCAGGGTCGCATCGGTGACGGCGGTGGATATTTCCCCCGAAATGATTCGTATCGCCCAAAGCAAATTTCACGAAAAAAATGTCAAACTCATCTGCTGTGATGTGTTTGATCTCCCCTATACAGAGCAATACGATTGCATCGTAGTCTACAACGCATTCCCCCACTTCCCCGATCCCGCCAAGCTCATCGCCTATCTTACTCGTCTGCTCAAGGCAGGCGGAACCCTCACCGTAGCCCACGGAATGCCCCGCGCGGCATTGGTCGCTCACCATTCGGGAGCGGCAAAGCAGATCTCCATAGAACTGCTTCACGAGGACGATCTGGCAGAGCTGATGGCGGAAGGGCTGACCGTTTGTACCAAGATCTCCGATGATCGGATGTATCAGGTCTGCGGACGAAAGGAAATCCACCAAGCCGACTTATAAAGGAAACCACCCTATGAACCATACCCCTTGCCCCATTTACAAAAAATGCAGCGGATGTCAGCTGCAAAATCTCCCCTACGAAGAACAGCTCCATTTCAAGCAAGCCAAGCTGATCAAATTGCTGGGTCGATTCGGCCATCTGGACGAGATCGTCGGCATGGACAATCCCACCCATTACCGCAATAAGGTGCAATCCGCTTTCACCATGAAAAGCGGACGGCTGACAGCCGGCATCTACCAATCTGCCACCCACAAGGTGGTGGAGGTGCCTGCCTCCATGACCGAGGGCTGTATGCTGGAGGATCTGATTGCATCGAAAATCATCGCCACCGTCAAGACCCTCGCCCCCTCCTTTAAGCTGAAAGTCTACGATCCTGCCACCGGTCGGGGATTTTTGCGCCACATCTTGGTGCGCAGAGGATTCCAGAGCGGACAGGTAATGGTGGTCATCGTCACCGCCAAGGGCGAATTCCCCTCCTGCCGTTCCTTTGTAAACGAGCTTGTGCGCCGCCATCCCGAGATCACCACCATCGTGTGGAATATCAATCCTACCGCCACTCCCCTCTTTTTGGGCACCGAGAGCAAGACCCTCTACGGCGATGGATTCATCACCGACACCCTCTGCGGCCTGAGCTTCCGCATCAGCCCCCGCTCTTTCTATCAAGTCAATCCCGTACAAACCGAGATCCTCTACAACACCGCGAAAAAATACGCCCACCTCACGGGCGGCGAGCGACTCATTGACGCTTATTGCGGTACCGGTACCATCGGACTCACCATGGCAAGCCGCGAAGGCGTGGTGGGTGCAAAAGAGGTGATCGGCGTAGAGGTCAACTCCGATGCGGTAAAAGACGCCCGCGACAACGCCCGCCGAAACGGCATTGAAAGTGCACGATTCTATCAAGGCGATGCAGGTCAGTTCATGAAGGAATTGGCCGAGCGGGGCGAGAATGCCGACGTAGTGGTCA
>JAZRIH010000095.1:0-9295 GCA_045645175.1 Eubacteriales bacterium
ACCTTTTGCAATCAGCGCACCATTACAGGCGTACCTCCAATGACCCCTTTGGTTGCCAAAGAGGTCATTGAAACCCATCTTTCCACCATTTCCCCCGATACACACACCGAACTTGCATTTTTCGGCGGTAGTTTCACCGCAATCGGTCGGGCGGAAATGGTGGGACTTTTGCGAACTGCAACTCCCTATTTGCAAAGCGGACAAATCCGCTCTATCCGCGTCAGCACCCGTCCCGATGCCATTGACGACGAGGTGTTGTCTATCCTTGCAGAGCATGGCGTGACCACGGTCGAGCTGGGCATTCAATCCATTGACGACAGAGTTCTCTCGGCCTGCAAGCGTGGGCATACTGCAGCCGATTCCTTCCGTGCGGCAGAGCTGATCCTCCGACACGGACTCACTTTGGGCGGACAGATGATGATTGGTCTGCCTGCATCTACTCCTGACACGGAAGCGGAAACTGCAAAAGCGATCGTCTCCATGGGTGCCAAGGAATCACGGATTTATCCCACGGTTGTCTTTCACCACACTCCTTTGGCTGAGCAAATGCATCATGGACTATATACGCCGCTGTCGGTGGAAGATGCCATCGCCCGCACCGTTGCTCCACTGGAAATATTCGAATCCGCCCACGTGAAGCTCCTTCGGATCGGACTTTGCGAGACCGATGGACTACGGGATCAAGAAGCGATTTTAGGTGGTGCCTACCATCCCGCCATGGGCGAGCTGTGCTATAATGCACTTTATTACAAGCGAATCTCTGCACTGATCAAGGAGATTGCGCCTCCCAAACATTCAACTGTGAAAATAACCGTTGCTCCCGGTCGATTGTCTATGGCAATCGGACAAAAACGGCGCAACTTACTTACTTTGCAAGAAGAATTCGGCATTCGTTTGCGATTTGCCGAGGATCCTGCGCTTAGCGGCTTTGCTGTGCATGGCACTTTACTATGTGCGGATCATCTTTCTTGACGAAAGGATCAATATTAATTTATGCGACTGAAATCTCTGGAGCTTCACGGGTTCAAATCCTTCCCCGACCGCACGAAGCTCAGTTTTGAATCGGGTGTGACAGTTATTGTCGGCCCCAACGGCAGCGGTAAGTCCAATATCTCCGATGCCATTCGTTGGGTATTGGGCGAACTGTCTACCAAAAACATACGAGGCAATAAAATGGAGGACGTCATTTTCGGCGGCACCGATAAGCGCTCCCCCATGGGCTTTGCCGAGGTTTCGCTGACTATCCAAAACAGCGGTGAGAACCGCATCGACATGGATTATGACGAGATCACCGTTACCCGTCGCTATTACCGCTCGGGCGACAGCGAATACCTCATCAACAACAAGGTAGTTCGACTCAAGGACATCGTAGAACTGTTTATGAACACCGGTATCGGTAAAACGGGCTATTCTATGATCGGACAGGGGCGAATTTCCGAGATCATCTCTCAAAAAAGCGAAGACCGACGGATCATTTTTGAGGAAGCCGCCGGCATTTCCAAATACCGCTTCAAAAAGCAGGACGCAGAAAAACGTCTTGCCGAGGCCGAAGGTAATCTGGAGCGCGTGCAGGATATTCTCAGCGAGCTCTCTTCCCGTATCGGTCCTCTGGAAAAGGATGCGGCAAAGGCAAAGGTCTACTTAGAATTGTACGAGGAAAAAAAGGCTTTGGACATCGGCATTTCGGTATACGATCTGTCCACCATTGCCTCTCGTCGCGAGGTTGCCGAAAAAGATTATATCATTGCTACCCACGAATTAGAGATTTTGGACGATACCATCACCTCGCTGGATAAGCGAGAGCAAGCCCTCTATCAGGAGCGATTAGATGCTCAATCTGACTATGAAAGTGGTATGCAACAGGAAGATGAGCTCTCGAAACGGTTCTCTGCATTGCGAGAAGCAATGTTGGTTGGACGCACCAAGCTCCAGCATCTCCAAAGCACGCTGGAACAGCTTGCCGATGCTTATCGTCTGACTGAGGCGAAAATTCAAGAAAAGACCCGTGAGATTTCCGAAATGGAGCAGATTTACAGCGAAAAAGAAGCTGAGCTTGCCGCACAAAAATCTGCTTATGCCGTAATAGAAGACGATCTGGAAAAGGCCCGCGAAGACAACCGACAGGCCGAGATCGGCTATGACGAAATCCGCACCCGAAGGGATAGTCTGCGGGAAGAGTTGACTGCATTGCAGATCAAATTGTCTGCACTCAATATGGCAACCACCTCGGACAGCTCCCGTCAGGAAGAATATAGCGCGCAAATCGCATCTATCCGAAACAAGTTGGATAGTCTTTCTGCAAAGGAAGCGACATCCAAAGAAAATCTCAACACCTATCAAAACAAACGGCAAGAAAAGCAAGATACCCTTAAAACGCTTCGTCAAGATGCTACCGCTAAACGCGAAGAGCGCGATCGCATTGCGCAGGCAATCTCCAGACTCTCCGGAGAAATTACTGCCCGTCAGCAACGTGTCAACGCTTTGCGACGAATGGAGGAGCATTTCGAGGGCTATCATCGAAGCGTAAAAAATATTGCCGAAGCAGCGAAAAACGGACGGCTGACCGGCATTTGCGGCCCTATTTCCCAACTCATTTGGGTTGATCGGCCCTACGCCCTTGCGATTGAAACAGCGCTGGGTGCTAACATTCAAAACCTTGTAGTAGAAGATGAAGCTGCAGCCAAAGCCGCTATCTCTCACCTGAAACGTGAAAATGCGGGACGCGCTACATTCTATCCCCTCACTTCTATCAAGGGCTCTCCCTTTAACGGAAATCTGAACGCACTCGCCCGTCAGGAAGGCTTCATCGGACTCGCCTCTCAACTGGTGCGGTATGACAGCCGCTATGAGAACATCATTTCTTATTTGTTGGGGCGCACCCTTCTGTTCGATACCCTTGACAACGCAACGAAATCTGCCAAAGCATCGGGCTTCCGTCACCGCATCGTAACCCTGGACGGACAGATCATCAATGCCGGCGGTTCTTTCACCGGCGGTTCCTCTGCCAAAGAAAGCGGTATCCTTACCCGATCTGCCGAGATCGAGGACATCCTTTCTCAGCAAAAGAAGTTGGAAGATCGTCTTGCTACCCTCAAAGACAGATGCAAACAGCATGACGATGCCATTGCCGATATTGAGCATGAGATCGAAGCGCTGGGCTCTGAGCTTTCCCTCCTCTCGGTGCTCTATAATTCCGAACAATCCAATCTCACTATGCTGGAAGGCCGATTGAAGGAAGAGAATCAAAATCTCGCCTCTCTGATTGCCGCCAGCGGACGTCTGGATGAAGCAGAAGCGGAAAAGCTTCGGGAAGCCGAACTCATGACCGCTAAATCGGAGGAACTCTCCGCTAACCTGTCGGCGCTCGCACAGGAACTGAATCAATTACAGGAGGTCAAAAATATTGCCTCCAAGCATCTGGAAGATTGCATCTCCAAGAAAAATGCGGGACTTGTAACCATTTCCATTCAGACCAAGGAAAACGAACGACTTGCTGAACGACTTGCTGAAGCAAGTGAACAGGTTCGTTTGCTTTCGGATACGCTTGTGCAGAATTTGGCGCGCACCGATTCTGCCCGTGCTGAACAGAGTGAACTGCTCCGTAGCATCGAGGAAAATGAAGCTTCGCTCAATCTCCTCAATGCCGAGATCGACGGCGTAAAGCAGCAATGCCGCACGCTCACCGATCGCACCATGGAACTGGATCAGCAGATCAATGCTCTGCGCAAAACTGTCCGCGAAAAGACTACTCAAAGAGAGAGCTTGCAAAGAAATCATTCCACACTGCAGACTATTCTGGATCGAATCAATGCCGAGCAGGATAAACTCACCGAGCGTCTGTGGGAGGATTACGAGCTGACCTATGCGGAAGCTTGTGAAAAAGTGAGCGAGCCCGTTGATGAGAATAATCGTAACTCTGCCATCACCCGCCAGAATCGCCTGCGCAGCAAGATTCGCGAGCTGGGCCCCGTAAATGTGGGAGCAGTCGAAGAATTCAAGCAGGTGAAGGAGCGCTATGAGCTTCTCAGCGAACAGGTAGAGGATCTGAGCAAATCCAAACATGATTTTGCAGACATCATCGGTAAACTGGAAACTGAGATGTGTCAGCGATTCAGCGAAACCTTTGAAAAGGTTAACGAAAACTTCAAAGGCGTATTTGCACAGCTCTTTGGCGGAGGAAACGCCAATCTTTCCCTTTCCGATCCCGCAAATGTGCTCGCCAGCGGTATCGAGATCGAGGTTGCTCCTCCCGGCAAGATCATCAAGAATCTGAAATTGCTTTCGGGCGGCGAGCAGGTATTCGTAGCCATTGCAATCTTCTTTGCGATTTTGAAGGTCAATCCTTCTCCCTTCTGTCTGCTGGACGAGATCGAATCGGCATTGGACGAGGTAAACGTAGACCGTTTTGCCGCCTATGCCAAGATGTTCTCGGACAACACACAATTTATTATTATCACCCACCGCCGCGGCTCTATGGAAGCGGCTGACACCCTCTACGGCGTCACCATGCAGGAAAAGGGCATTTCAAAGATCCTTTCCATGAATGTGGGCGAGGTAGAACAAAAATTAGGAGTTAAACTGTAATGGGATTTTTTGAACGACTGAGAAACGGTCTTTTGAAGACCAAACATGCCCTGTTCGGCGGTCTGAAGAATCTGTTCAGAAGCGGTATCGACGAGGATACTCTGGAAGAGCTGGAAGAGATGCTGATCTGTGCCGATGTGGGATTCAACGCTACCGAAGCCATCATCGAACAGCTTCGTGAGCGCACCGAGGATGAAAGAGCCAAGGATCCTGAATCTGCTATGAGAATTCTCAAAGAGATTCTGGTAGACATGATTGGCGAAAAACAGCCCCTTTCCATCGAGCCTTCCCCTGCGGTGATTCTGGTCATCGGCGTAAACGGCGTAGGCAAGACCACTTCCATTGCTAAGATCGCACATCTCTTGAAGAGCGAAGGTAAGAACGTCCTGCTGGCAGCCGCCGACACCTTCCGTGCAGGCGCAATCGATCAGCTGCAGGTTTGGGCTGACCGTGCCAAGGTAGATCTGATCAAGCAATCCGAGGGTTCCGACCCCGCTGCTGTCGTCTATGATGCCATCTCCGCGGCTAAGAAGCGCGGTACCGACGTGCTGATCGTGGACACCGCAGGCCGTCTGCACAACAAGAAGAACCTGATGAACGAGCTTTCCAAGATCAACCGTGTCATCGACCGTGAGCTTCCCGGCGTAACCCGCGAAACTCTGCTGGTGCTGGATGCCACCACCGGTCAGAACGCCGTAAATCAGGCGAAGGAATTCAAGAATGCGGCTAACATCACCGGTCTGGTACTTACCAAGCTGGACGGCACCGCAAAGGGCGGTATCATCTTCTCCATTAAGGAAGAGCTGAACCTCCCCGTAAAATTCATCGGCGTTGGCGAACAGATGGACGATCTTCAGGAATTTGAGCCTGCAGATTTTGTAGACGCCCTCATGGATGACTGATATACGTATAAGGAATATCAAATGTTGAAAATTGTACTGGCATCCCGAAACGCCCATAAGATTCGGGAAATCAAACAGATTCTCTCTGCCGCCGCAGGTTATGAACTGGAGATTCTCTCTCTGGATGACATCGGCGTCAGCGGCGACATTGAAGAAAACGGCACTTCCTTCGAGGAAAATGCCAAGATCAAGGCATCTCTGCCCGCATCCATGGGCTATGTTGGCATCGCTGATGACAGCGGTCTTTCGGTAGATGCCCTGAATGGCGAGCCCGGCATCTACTCCGCTCGCTACGCAGGAGAGCCTTGTAACGACGAAAATAATAACAATAAGCTTCTTGCTAACATGGAGAATATCACCGACCGTGCCGCTCATTACGTCAGTTGTATCGCGGCAGTAGCCCCCAACGGAAAGTCGCTGGTAAGCCGAGGCGAGTGCCACGGCATCATTTTGAATGCCCCCTTGGGGAACGGCGGTTTTGGCTACGATCCTCTGTTTTGGTATGAGCCTCTGCAAAAGACCTTTGCACAGATCACCCCCGAGGAAAAGAACGCCATCAGCCACCGCGCAAGAGCTCTGGAACAGTTTTGTAAAGAATTTATTGCATTTTGGGAGGACGCACAATGACAAGCAAACAGCGTGCATATCTTAGATCTATGGCAACCACCATCCAGCCTATTTTCCAGGTTGGCAAAGGTGAGATTTCCGAAAATATGACCACTCAGATCGCCAATGCCTTGGAAGCAAGAGAGCTGATCAAGGTAAAGGTTCTGGAAAACAGCCTTTACACCG
Organism: Eubacteriales bacterium; assembly: GCA_045645175.1. Classification (GTDB taxonomy): domain Bacteria; phylum Bacillota; class Clostridia; order Oscillospirales; family CAG-272; genus CAKSQF01. The sequence goes on from JAZRIH010000095.1 coordinate 6,279, forward strand.
CTCGCGAAGCGGCAGAGATCATGGCAGAGGAAACCGAATCTGAGGTTGTTACCGTAATCGGCAACAAGTTTGTGCTTTACAAGGAATCTGAAAAGCACAAGAAGATCGACCTTTCTTTGGTCTAACCCTATGAAATTACAAAAAACAATGGGAATCTACGGCGGAACATTTTCCCCTCCCCATCTGGGTCATGTGAACGCAGGATTATCCTTCCTGCGTCAGCTTGATCTGGATCGGCTGATGATCATGCCCGCCCGCATCCCCCCCCACAAACCCGACGGCGGAATCGATCCGATTCACCGTCTGCGCATGACCGAACTTGCCTTCACAGATGCACCCGAATACGGAGAAAAACTCTTTGTATCGGATTTTGAGATCACTCGCAAGGAAGTCAGCTATACGGTGAACACTCTGCGCCACTTTGCAGAAGAGGGGTACAAACTCTATTTCCTTTGCGGAACCGATATGTTCCTCTCTCTTGACCGTTGGCGCGAGCCCGAATCTATCTTCGCCCTTTGCACCATCGCCTATGTGCGCCGTGAGGATGAGGATGATTCTGTCACTCAGCAGATCGAAGAAGCAAAATCTCGCTATCTGACCAAGTTTAATGCCGAGTGTGTGGAAATCCGCACTCAGCCTATCGAAGTGTCCTCCAGCGAAATCAGAGAGTTGTTGGCAGAAGGAAAAGATGCATCCCATCTGATTCCCCTGGCTGTCAATTCCTATATTCGCGCGCAAGGGCTCTATCTGCCTGCAAAAGAAGGGAGCGTATCCAATGATTGATCTCACTCAGTTGGAAGCCTCCCTTTCCGCACGAATGGATGCATATCGTTTGGCCCATACTTTGGCTGTGAAGCAGGAATGCGCAGATCTTGCCGTATTATTCGGACTATCGGAGGAGGAAACCTCTGATCTTTTAGCGGCGGCGCTGTTACACGATTGCACAAAAATGCTGAAGGCCCCTGCCCAGCTGGCACTTGCCGCTGAGTTGGGCATCTCGCTTAGCGACGATGATTTGAAGAGTTCTAAAGTACTCCACTCCATCACGGGAGCAAAAGTGGCACAGATTGAATACGGTGCATCCGATAGAATTGCGGACATGATTGCCTGCCATACCACCGGCAAGGAGAACATGACCCTTTCGGAAAAGCTCCTCTATTTAGCCGACTATATTGAGCCCACCCGCACCTTTGAGGATTGCGTACGGCTCCGTGAATTTTTCTACGGCGAGCGGACCTGTGATCTGCTTGCCCATCTTGATCAAACGCTGATTCTGTCATTTGATATGACCATCCGGAATCTGCTTGCCGATGGATGTCATATTCATTTGGAAACAATAAAATCTCGAAACTTTCTACTAAGAAATGCTTGATTTTGTGGTAATACTGTGCTATAATTAAGTTTCAGGCGAAAATACGCCAATACTAATAAAGGAGATACAGCCTTTCATGGAAAATGAAGTAAAGATTATTGACCTCAGCAACGCAACATCTTTTGACGAAGCACTGAAGGTTTTGGAAATCCTCAATACCCGTAAAGCGCACGGGGTTAAACTGCTCCATGTGGAAGACAAAACGGTAATTGCCGATTATTTTGTCATCTGCTCGGGTAATTCCAACACGCAGGTAAAATCGCTATCTGCAGAAATTGAATACAAGATGGGGCTGTGCAACCTAAATCCCCAGCACATCGACGGTTACAGCGCAGGCGAATGGGTCGTTCTGGACTTTGGCGCTGTTATGGTTCACATCTTCACTCCCGCCGCACGCGATTTCTACAAGCTGGAAAAGTTGTGGGCTGACGCTGAAGAAGTTGACACCACCCCCTATTTTACCGAGGAATAATACAGCATCGCTGTTTGCATAAAGAAGGACAAATCAATGAAATACGATTTTAAGAGTATCGAAAAGAAATGGCAGGATAAATGGGAGGCAGAACAGGCATTTGTTGCCTCCGAGGATTATTCCAAGCCTAAATTCTACGGTCTGGTAGAATTCCCCTACCCTTCCGGCTCCGGTATGCACGTTGGTCACATCAAGGCATATTCCGGTCTGGAAGTAGTATCCCGTAAGCGCCGTATGCAGGGCTACAACGTCCTCTACCCCATCGGCTTTGACGCTTTCGGTCTGCCTACCGAAAACTACGCCATCAAGACCGGTATGCACCCCAGAGTGGTAACCGACAAGAACATCGAGCGTTTCACCGAGCAGCTGAAGAAGGTGGGCTTCTCCTTCGACTGGACCAAGGTCGTTGACACCACCGACGAAAACTACTACAAGTGGACCCAGTGGATCTTCCTGAAGATGTTCGAAAACGGTCTGGTATTCCGTGACAAGACTCTGGTTAACTACTGCCCCAGCTGTAAGGTCGTTCTCTCTAACGAGGACTCCCAGGGCGGCGAATGTGACATCTGCCACAGCCAAATCGTACAGAAGTCCAAGGACGTTTGGTATCTGCGCATTACCGAATACGCAGACAAGCTGCTGGACGGCCTCAAGGAAGTAGATTACCTGCCCAACATCAAGATGCAGCAGGAAAACTGGATCGGCCGCTCCACCGGCGCATTCGTCAACTTCACCGTAAAGGGCATTGACGAAACCCTCCGCATCTACACCACCCGTCCCGACACTCTCTTCGGCGTAACCTTCATGGTTATCGCACCCGAGCATCCTCTCATCGAAAAGTACCGTGACAAGCTCACCAACATCGATGCACTGGACGCATACAAGGACGAGTGTGCTAAGAAGACCGAATTTGAACGTACTCAGCTGGTAAAGGAAAAGACCGGCGTGAAGCTGGAAGGTCTGTCTGCTATTAACCCCGCAAGCGGCAAGGAGATCCCCATCTACATCTCCGACTACGTTATGATGGGTTACGGCACCGGCGCGATCATGGCGGTGCCCGGACACGACCAGCGTGACTGGGATTTTGCAACCAAGTTCGGCATTGACATCGTTGAGGTTATCAAGGGCGGCGACATCTCTAAGGAAGCTTATGCAGGCGACGGTGAGATGATC
>JAZRIH010000096.1:0-4363 GCA_045645175.1 Eubacteriales bacterium
CATACCGCACAGTAGTCCCAACACAAACCACATTACTGCTATACTCCTTTCCAGCCTCCCCGAGGCAATCCGTAATGTTCCACCTTACCCGACCGCCGCAGAGGACGGGGCACATCTTCCATCGCATAGCGAAGCGCATCCATCAGATGATTGTCTCGATCACAAGGTAGATTGCGATAGACACCATCCCGTCCATCTGCCTGCCACACATACGAGCGCAGCTCTGCCGCCGTATGAACACACCGCGGATGAACCAACAGCCGATACTCTTGCAATCGACTGATGCCGCTGAGCACCGAATCTCGTCCCTTTCCCGCTGGCTGGATGCGCGCAATTCCCAGCCGGCGAAGATCGTCGTTGGATTTCGGTTCTGCTGAATCGGCACGAATGCGTTCCTTTTGATATCCTTTTCGACGTATCATCGCAGCAATATCCTCATTGAGCATCCGCCGCTCATAATGCTCATCATAAAGATAAATACGCTTCCCCTCTTCATCCACTGCGGCTGCGATGAAGGCGGTAGGATCGTTCGTATAGCCGTAGTCCAGACCAAATACATGCCGCACCTCAGCTCGCTGTAATGCCGCCAAAGAGAAGTCCTCCACCGACCAATTTTCAAACACCAATCCCTCGCTGTGTCCCCACTGTCCCAATCCGGCTACCGCATAGCGGCGAGGATTTTCTTGTTGCATCCGCTCATACAAAGCACGGTCGGTGGCATCCAAAAATTCATTACAACGATAATCGGTGGTCATCGCACATACAGTAGAATCGTGCCGATCAAAAAAACGCCCTTTAAGCCAGTGATTCTCATCCCAAGGATTAAACGTCAAGGTGGTCTGTTTGAAGAGTGGGGGTGGCAGTTCCCCTCGCGGCACCGATAGATCCAACTTATCGAAATCCGCTTCATGAGCAATTTCATACGCCTCTTCAATCCACACCCAACAGAGATATCCGCATTCCACCGTAGTCGAGGCCAACTTTTCCACATTGTCCATCCCTCGAAACAAGATGCGTTGCCCTGTGGGGAGATAGGTAAGTTCCAGCGGCTCACGTCCGGCCCGCCACAGATGCTCCACCCGCAAACGTCGAATCGCCCAGCGCAGCTGTGCGTAGGTACTGTCGATATGCGTACGATAAACGTTTCGCACCACCAGCAGATTGGCTTCGGGATATTTCATCAGATGGTAGATATACCACAGCGCCGTAGTGGAGGATTTTTTGCTGGCTTTACCGCCTTTGATGACCCGATAGCGACAGCGGCATCGCCAAAACTCACCATACCCACCCCCCACCAGATCCGGCAAGTAGACACAGGTCCCCTCCACCTCATTCCTCCATATGGCGGCGCATCATAGACATGGCCTCGCACAGTTCGTCCATCTCTTCCTCCAGCAACGCCACGCGCTTATCGTATACATGAATCTCTTGGGTCAGTTTCTCATGCCGCTCTTGCAGCCGGCGCAACGATTCTTTGTATACTTCCATCAATTCTTTCATATCAGTCGGGTATATCCTCCTCCCCCAAAAAGATCACCGGCGGCACCGATTCTCCGCTATCGTTGGCCGCTGTCTTACCGCCCTTTTCACTGTGATATCCGGTATGATTTTTTAAATAGAGCATATGCATGTTGGCGCTGCTGCCTCGCCGCAGAGCATGCTCTATTACGCTTGCAGTAGCTTCTCCCCCTGCCTTGCGAATGGCGGCTACCTTCGCCTTCATACCCGGACTTTTGATTACCGTTTCCCCCTGTAAGATACGTTGCAGCATCTGCAGATCCATTTCCATCTCTGCTGCCAGACGTTCAACGGTCAAGGGAACCTCCTGCGCTGCTGCATATTCCTTTGCGCGCACAATGGCGGCCTGAATCTCCGCCAGCCGTCGTCTCTCCAATGGTGTATCCTGCATCGTTACCTCCAAAAAAGCTAAAAATTCAACGTGACCTCTCCTCCTTGCCATCTCCCACATCGACCGTCAAAACGACATACTTCTCTTGTATAAAAGAGAGGCATCAACCCCACAGAGTTACAGAGAGAAATTGCCCGCTGATCGTAAAAAAGGGCAAAAAAATACACCTGCCTCAGAAGCACTCCCCCAGCTCCACCAATACGCAAGGTTGCCAACCGTTGTATCCGTCCCACATCCGTGAGGGATACACGCGTAACCCGTCGCAATAATCCTCGGTTTCCATCGACTTCTTCCCGTCGTACCGAAAGATTACCGGTGTCTCTGGAGGTAACTCCCGAGCCAAGCGCTGCCAATCGCCAAGCACCAAGATATTCACCTCGAATATAGAGCCATCGCTCATTTTGAACCAACAAATCCGACAAAAAACTGGAAAACAGCCTGTAAAGGGGTTTTCCTTACCAACCTATCACAAGAGCGCTTGCACACACCGCAAAGCCTGTCATTGTGGGGTTTGTTAGCTGTTTCAGCACTGCTCGCTTCCTCTCAGCAATGCTCACAGTCGCCTACCTCTTGTCAAACCGTCCTCGCCATTCACGCATCGAACGTTTGTTCGTTCTATAATATATTGTAGACTCGATTTCATCTGTTGTCAAGAGGTTTTAGAAAAAATTTGAAAATGGTTGTATTTCTTCCGGCGATGTGATAGACTAATTTTATCCTTGGATTGAGAGGTATTGAAGATGGGACTGTTTGACTTTTTAAAACGCAATCGTGATTATGAATTGTACGATGATGATACCGATGAGGAGATCGACGACGAAGAGTTTGAGGAGGAGAGCGAGTCGGATGATCTTGTAGAACGCACCTTTGAAAGCATTGTAGCAAAATGCGACGACGGAGACCGTATGGATACCTTAAACTCCCACGAGCGCATTCTGTATATCACACAGACATTGGAGCAGGAAATCAACAATGGCGGCTTTTCTCAGTTCTTTTATAATTCCCCCGGTGATTTCGCCAATGAAGTGGTCGAGGCATTCACCGCCATCGGTGCGAATAAAACTGCCGCCATCTGCCAAAAAGCCTTATCTCGCTTTCGTGGTTCCGTTCCCACCGACCGGATCGAGCGGCAAAAGCAGTTGGACCGCATGCATTGTGAAAAGCTGTGGGAGAAATGCGACGATCAATTTTATGAGTATGAAGACGATTTGGAATCTCTCAATCGCACTTATATCCTAAATCATCCCGATTCTTTTCAGCCTTAACTAAAAACATCCCCTCCCCGATTTCTCGGAGAGGGGATTTAATTCTTATTGTTCTCTTTTTCTTTGCAATTTGCGTAATCGACGATCAGCTCGCTTGCGAGCGATAACGTACAGCAGGCAATCCAGCACGGCAAATATCCACGCCTCGCCTACAGCCATAGCCGCGGTACCGGTTAGAATAGAATACCAAGGCGCATCCACCGATATGCCTGCTGCAATAGCGATGACAGATACATATAACGCAAACACTGCTACATCAGCAATGAATTCCTGGGATTTCACAATTCGTCCTACCAGTGCAATAAAACGGTTGTCTTCTTTTGAAAAAAATAGGTCGTTGTCATAACACCATTTGGTTCGTACAGTGATGGTAACAATATACACAAACAGTAGTCCGCAGATGGAACTGATAACCAAGTCAGTTTCCTCCGACGGCAGATGAAGCAGATAAGGGAAGTTGAAAGGATAGATTGCCAATCCCCAGCAGAAAATACCGGCTAGAAAGCCACCGATGGTCAACAAAGACATTCCTATCTTCTTGAGAAAAAACAAAAATAATTCCCAAAACTTTGCCACTGCCACTCACCTCATTTCAAGGTCATTATAGCACACGTCGACTGTGAAGACAAGAATATGTTTCCACACAATAAACCTGAAAAGCTATCGTTTCAGAACCAAATATGGCAGAATATCTGTTATAGCAAAAAGAAACTCCCCAGACCAAAGTCTGGGGAGTTCTATTTGTGTTGGCACCTACCTATCTTACCAGGCCGCTTCCAGCCAAGTATTGTCGGCACGAGTGAGCTTAACTGCCGTGTTCGGGATGGGAACGGGTGTACCCTCACCGTCATCAGCACCAACTATTCGGGTCCTTTTCAGAGCCCTGAGAACTGAATAAAGATAACAACGAGAAGAAGTGTGGAAAGAACCAGCTGCAGGTTACGGTACATCACACCGCTCCCTGTCAAAATGTGTTCGTTACATCTGTTCGAATTTGTAGGTCAAGCCCTCGATCTATTAGTACTGCCAAGCTAAAGACATCACTGTCCTTACACACGCAGCCTATCAACCATGTAGTCTTCATGGGATCTTACCTGATTACTCAGTGGGATATCTTATCTTAGGGTTGGCTTCACGCTTAGATGCTTTCAGCGTTTATCCACTCCGCACATAGCTGCCCAGCTGTGCC
>JAZRIH010000097.1:0-14377 GCA_045645175.1 Eubacteriales bacterium
GCACATCGTTGTCGTAGCAAATCGGGTCATCCCAAGTGACGTCAATATTGTACCATTTTCCGTCTACTTTTACCTGATTCCACGCATGACCGCCACCATTTCCGGTACCGGTTACCAGCACGCAATCAATATCCGCCAAAGAACAGAGTAACAGAAAAGCTTCGGCATATCCCTGGCATACCGCTTTACCGTACACCAGCACACCAATCACGCTATACCGATTCTCGGTACCATCCAAATCGTACTGTGTATTATTTACGATATAATCGTGGATTACCTTTACCTTTTCAAACTCACTCATCCCGGGCTTGATGATCTTCCCCACTATCTTTTTCGCAAAATTGGTGGAATCCGCATCGTAAACACCGCAAATGTAGCAGTGATTGTTGTAGTAACTATGTCCATAATACTCACACCGGGTGATGCCGCAATACAGACATACATAATCATCGTTCCAATCATGATAATTGTACACTTCACAATGAGATTGGTTGCAGAATGTACAGTTATACTGTTTATCCCAGTTATGGGAAACATATTGTCCGCCCCATACATGACAACGAGAGCATTTCTGCATTGCATCACACTCAACATATTGCCAATCGTGTCCCGTCGGAGTTTCACCGATCGTATCTCCGCAGAATATACACATCTTGGGCGATGTGCAGGTAGCATCGGCATAGACGTGATCGATCTTAGAAGTGGTTTCAGTATAAATGTCTCCGCAATGACAGGTATAAACCGATATGCTCACTTCGATACATGTTCCATTGGTACTGTAACTGGTGGAGGTCAGCCAGTAGTCATGATCGCCTAAACCGCCCTCAGTCTTACCGCAAGACATACAAGTCTTGGGAGTTGTACAGGTGGCATCAGCATAGTTGTGCGCCAACTTAGCGATGGGTTCGCTGTAACTGTCGCCGCAATGACAAGTGTAGGTCTTCTTGCCCTCTGCGGTGCAAGTGGCATCCTTGGTTGCGGTCAGCTTATGGCTATGTCCGCTTGCCTTGCCCTCGGTCTTGCCGCAAACCTTGCAAGTCTTGGGAGTTGTACAGGTGGCATCGGCATAGTTGTGCGACAGCTTAGCGATGGGTTCGCTGTAACTGTCGCCGCAAGCACAGATGTAGGTCTTCTTGCCCTCTGCGGTGCAGGTGGCATCCTTGGTTGCGGTCAGCTTATGGCTATGTCCGCTTGCCTTGCCCTCAGCCTTGCTGCAAACCTTGCAAGTCTTGGGAGTTGTACAGGTGGCATCGGCATAGTTGTGCGCCAACTTAGCGATGGGTTCGCTGTAACTGTCGCCGCAATGACAAGTGTAGGTCTTCTTGCCCTCTGCGGTGCAGGTGGCATCTTGGGTATCTGCCAAAACGTGAGAATGTCCCAATGCATCGCCCTCGGTCAGACCGCAAACAGTGCAGGTCTTGGGCGCAGTGCAGGTGGCATCGGCATAGTTGTGCGCCAGCTTGGCGATTGCTTCAGAATAATTGTCGCCACACTTGGTGCAGGTGTAGGTCTTACTGCCTTCCACCGTACAAGTGGCATCCACAATCGTCTCGGCATAGTTGTGCGCGCAGACCTCGGGAGTCGGCTCGGTGACGTGGGGCGCGGTAGTCACCTCGGGAGGAGTGGGCTGATCGGTCACCGCGGGAGTGCTCGTAGTAGTAACGGGCACAGGAGTCGTGGTGGGTACGGTAGTGATCGGTACACCAGTGGTTGTGATGGGAGCAGGTTGAGTGGGAGCGGTGGTCTCACCGGGAGTGAGCACCGTCACAGATGTGCTTACAGTAGTTGTATCTGCACTGCTCTCTGCAACACCGCCGTCACAGGCGGTAAGCAAAATGGTCATTCCCAGTAATGCGAATAAACAAACAATCGTCAAATTTCTCAACAGTTTCATGTTAACCTCCTATTTGACGGTATTTCACGCCCATCCGTTTCATGATCCGCTTGGTAACGGGATACAACAGGCATGCCAGCAGGACGCTGATTCCGCCCTTGATGAGATAGGGGATAAGATTGAGGATCGCTTTGCCGAAGCCATACAAGATCCATTCGTAGGCGATGTAGCCTGCCGCCATGGTGAGTTCGCCCAACACGGCAGATAGGATCAGTCCCACAAACGCCAGTTTCCGAGGAAGCAGTTTGTGAAGCAGCGCATACACCAGCCATGCTACCGCCGCCGTTGCAGCCTTATCCAAAAAGGTAATGGGGGCATAGGCAGCATAGCCCGAGAAAATATCGGCAAACATGGAGCCCACACCTGCGGCAATGACACCGGGCAGTCCCAACAGCCATCCCGAAAGAAGAACGAAAATGTCTCCGAAGTGAATATAGCCCGCCGTGGGGACGGGAATCTGCACCATCATGGTCATTACACAGCAAAGTGCGGCAAACAACGCAGAGATGGTTAATCTAAACGTTTTTTGAGAATGTTTCAAAACAATTCCTTCTTTTATGTAAGATATGATATATAATCAATCGCGGCAAGTACTTGCCGCGATTTTTAAAGTTCTTGGAGATTCCAAAGAACCTTCTTACAAGAAGGTTCTTTGGCGGGGTATGGGGTGGAACCCCATAGAAAATCAATACTTTTCCTTGGTAGCGATCTGAGTCAGCGCCTTTGCGAAGAATGCGTCAAAGGTCATGTTCTCGGAGCTGCCGTCACGGTAACGAACTGCTACCATACCGGTCTCTGCTTCGTTTGCACCAACTACCAGCATATAGGGAGTCTTTTCCAGCTGAGCTGCGCGGATCTTATAGCCGATCTTTTCATTGCGCTCGTCAACTTCTACACGCATACCTGCTGCCTTCATCTTTGCGGCAAGCTCCTCTGCGTAGGGATGCTGATCGAAGCCGATGGGCAGTACCTTTACCTGAGTGGGCGCCATCCACAGAGGCAGTGCGCCTGCGTAACGCTCGATGAGGTATGCCAGAGTACGCTCGTAGCAACCCAAGGAAGTACGGTGAATGATATAAGGATGCTTCTTCTGACCGTCGGTGTCGGTGTATTCCATACCAAACTTTTCAGCCAGCAGCATATCGATCTGAATGGTAACGATGGTGTCTTCCTTGCCGAATACGTTCTTGTACTGGATGTCCAGCTTGGGACCGTAGAATGCGGCTTCGTCGATGCCCACGGTATAGGGAACGCCCAGCTTATCCAGGATCTCGCCCATGACACGCTGTGCCTCTCCCCACTGCCCTGCAGTACCCTCGTACTTGATGCCTGCGCGGGCAGGATCCCACTGAGAGAAACGGAAGGTACAGTTTTCCAGCATACCAACGGTATCCAGACAGTACTTAGCCAGCTCCAGACAGCCCTTGAATTCTTCTTCCAGCTGCTCGGGACGCAGAACCAGGTGACCCTCGGAAATGGTGAACTGACGAACACGGATCAGGCCGTGCATTTCGCCGGAATCTTCGTTTCTGAACAGCGTAGAGGTTTCGCCCAGACGCATAGGCAGGTCACGGTAGGAGCGCGCCTTGTTCAGATATACCTGATACTGGAAGGGACAGGTCATAGGACGCAGTGCGAAGCACTCTTTGGTTTCATCATTGGGATCGCCCATGATGAACATACCGTCACGGTAGTGATCCCAGTGACCGGAGATCTTGTACAGATCGGACTTCGCCATCAGAGGAGTCTTGGTCAGCAGATAGCCTCTCTCCTGCTCGGTATCCTCAACCCATCTCTGGAGCAGCTGAATTACTCTTGCACCCTTGGGCATGAGAACGGGCAGACCCTGACCGATGGTGTCAACGGTGGTAAAGTAGCCCAGATCACGGCCCAGCTTGTTGTGGTCGCGCTTCTTGGCTTCCTCACGTGCGGTGAGGTATGCGTTCAGCTGATCCTTGGCGGGATATGCCACGCCGTAGATACGCTGCAGCTGCTTGTTAGCAGAATTGCCTTCCCAGTACGCACCAGTACACTGAGTCAGCTTAAACGCCTTGATGGCGCCGGTTGCAAAGAGGTGAGGACCTGCACACAGGTCAACAAATTCACCCTGACGGTAGAAGGAGATGTCTTCGCCTTCGGGAACACGGTCGATGAGCATTACCTTGTAGGGCTCGCCCTTCTCTTCCATGAGTGCGATTGCCTCGTTACGGGGGAGAGTGAAGCGTTCCAGCTTCAGATTTTCCTTGACGATCTTCTTCATTTCGCCTTCCAGCGCAGACAGCGCCTCGGGACCGAAGGGAACGTCGGAGTCAATATCGTAGTAGAAGCCTTCCTCGATGGAGGGGCCGATGGTCAGTTTCGCCTCAGGATACAGACGCTTAACTGCCTGTGCAAGAATGTGGGATGCAGTGTGATTAAAGGTGTGCTTGCCGCCTTCGTCCGCAAAGGTCAGGGGCTTTACAACATCACCGTTCTGGATGGGGGTAGAGAGGTCTACGGTCTCGCCGTTGACAGATGCCGCAATAACTTCGCGGCTGATGAGTTCTGCTTCCTTGATGGCGTCGTAAGCGGTTACAACGGTCTCGGATTCCAGCAGAATGTCGTTCACTTTGATTTTCATAGTAAGTCCTTCCTTTCTTCTATTTGCGCCGGGGGAAAAAGAAAAGTACCCCGTACGCCGCAGTTCGCTTGAGAACTGCTACATACGGGGTACAATGCGATCTATCACGCGCAAATTGCGATAGCAAATTGCCGTAGTCAGCTCCGCTGACTGCTTTGTACGGTTCCACCCGTGCTTTTCACTCTTTTAAGATTCAATTATCGTGTCAGGTGGTAATCGTCAAGGACGCAACACGGTACTTTCAGCAAACATACCGCTCTCTGTGGATGCGTGATCTCGGGATCGTGTCCCAACCGAAGTATCTTTCCGATACTCACCCTGCATTATACACCCGAAAACGCAATTTGTCAAGGGCTTTTAAGAAAATTCCCTGTTCGCCGTTTAAAAGGGATAATTTTGTCTACGATCTAAGCCCCGCAAGCATTTGCGGGGCTTATTAAAAGTTTTCGGGGGTGTAGTAGATGCGCCATAAGGCGCATCTACGGCTTTTACAAAAGCCCCCACAAAAATTATCTGATATACTTCTGCATAAAGTCGATGATCAGCTTTCTCGTTTCCTCTGCCGCATTGGCGGTCAAGAAGGGGCGCTCGGGATGCCATTGGAGGGCGAGGATCTTCATCTCGTCCGAATAGAAGGCTTCCACCACGTCATTTTCCAGATCCACGGCCAAGGGCTCGAAACAAGGAGCAAGATCGCCGGTGTAAATAATATCCTCATGGAAATTATTGATGTAGATTTGTCGATTCTCCTTCACCAAGGTAACAGGGTGATCCAACTGTCTGTGGCGCTCTACCTTCAACTCAGGATGATAGTGAAGCTTACCGCCGAAGAGCACGTTAAGATACTGCATACCGCGGCATACTGCAATCACGGGGATTTCGTGGGTCACGCAGTAACGGATCAGCTTTTCCTCGGTGCGGTCACGGTTGGGTTGGAGGGTTTCGTTGTGGGGACGATCATAGAAGGCGGGAGGCAATGCTCCGCCGCCTGCCACGATGAGAAGATCACGCTTTTTATCGAAGAGCATTTCAATGTTCTTGGTATAGTTGGACACCGGCTTGGGAATAAAGCCCAAGAGCTCACAGAAGCGCATATACGCCGCCTCCTGCACGTCGGTGGGATAACCGTAGGCGTTGACACTCTCGCGCTGGGTGATCAGCGCAGACAGATTGTGATACTGGATGCCCTCATCAATCTTCTCTGCCTTGCAGTCGATGCGCAGATAGGACATTTTCGATACTTCGGCATAAATCTTCTGTCCGCAACCAATTGCCGCGGGAATCTCGAACTCTGCGCAGCGGATCGCCATATGGGATGCAGCTCCGCCGTATTTAGTGATAAAGCCCTTGATAGACTTGGCAAAGATCCACTCGTAACCCGGGTCTGCCTTGGGGACGACTACGATCTTATCGGTCAAATCGGCATCGGGCTCTTCTTCCAACAGCACCACTTCACCCTCCGCCGCTTTGGAGGTGATGAAATTGGGACGTGCCTCATATACGGGAATGAGGTCCAGACTTTCTGCCGAAACAATGACTTCGGGAAGGATCAGTTCGCGATCCTTTTCATAGTCTTTGGACCGGCGCAACAGCCGCTCATCCCACAGCACCTTCAGACCGGATGCAGTACATCCTTCGGGCACTTCGGCAAAATCCTCTACCGACAGCCAAGAGAGATCGTTGCGGGTGATCTGCAGTTTTTCGCCCAACTGCTGAATCAGCTCCAGTACAAGGCTGAGGGAACGGGTAAATTCAAATTTGAAATATTCTCTCTGTTCAATGGCGCAGGTGACGAAATCCATGAAATCTTCGGGGGTGTATTCAAATCCCGCTCCTGTCAATGCCTTTGCCAGTTTTTCCCGATCCAGTCGGCACTCTTCTCGGGTGACCGTTACACTCTGCCGTCTGCCCGACACGGGACGGAAGCTGAGTTTATCGTAGCGGTCGGTACGGATATCATAGGTTCCCGTGCGCAAATGGCCGTATTTGCGGTCAAAGGTGGCACGGGGCATTTTGCCGTTACAGTAGGCGTTGAAGTCTGCTTCAAACTGGGAGGAAACGGTGCTCACCGAAGACATAAAGCGATCCATTTCTTCCTCGTCAAACTGTCCCGACTCTACCAAGGTCAGACAAAATGCGCGCGCCATAAACGCCATACGCGCCTGACGGGAGAAGGGGGTGACACCAAACTCAGAAATGGCATCCAACAGCACTTCAATGGTGTCGATCAGCTGATGATGATCCCATTCCTCTATCTCAGCTCGCCGTTCGATCTCTTCCCGAAGATTATTCAGACGCTCCAACAGCTTCATATCGCCCACAAGGATGCCCTTTTGCCAGCGCACCGCATTGTCGGTGAGTTTTTTCAGCTCGCGCAGCAACAGCGAGCGTTCTTCTTCGGTAAATCCTGCTTCTAAAAGTTCCCTGCTCCGCTGCTCGATGGTAAAATCGTAACTGGTATAGATGATCTCAAATTCGATCTTGTCATGAGCGGTGAGATTCTGCTTTAGTTTCTGCCCATAGTAACGGGACAACTTCTCTGCCAGCTCCATGGGAAGATCGGCGGGCTGGAGGGAGAAAAATGATTTATCCAGACTGATGTAGGGTTTGTTGCCCAGCCGATACATGAGGTCGCCCTCTACCTTGCGATAGCCAAGGGGCAGAAGACCACGGTTCCATGCGCCCGAGGTAATGATCCGACGGTAGAGAGAGTAATCCAAGGTACGGGGATTGGCACCGATGATTTCCGAAGGATTCCAGAACGCCATGTCCGAGAGCATGACAGTATCGCTCATCATACCGGGAATGGTAAGATAATTCTTCTTCAGCACCGCCTTGCGGGCAAAGTATTCGCTGTCCTCCATGACCTTTTCGGTCTTGTAGCCTGCTACCAGCGGACGAATCTGGAACAGAATCACTTCGCCGTCCTCGTCTACGGCAAATTCGATATCCAGCGCAAGTCCTTCCAAAATGTGCTGGGCTTCCTGCACGGCCAGAAGCAATTCCCGCCAAGGAGAAGGCAGTTTTTCTACCTCTGCAGAGTGGGACACCCACAAAGTTTTGCCGCCGCGGCCGCCGGTTACCGAGTCGGTCGCACCGCCGTCGTCATAGTTGATGAGATAATAGGGACGGTTGCCCTGCAGATCGCGAGTGAACACAACGCCGCTGCACACCACTCGCTCAGCTTGCCGTTGGATCAGAACCTGTTCCTGCTCCAGCACCTCAATATCCTTGCGATAAGAATTGATGACCGCTTCTACTGAATCCATGATCTGCTGAAGATCGGCAGAGTCTACATCCAAAACACTGCGGTAATGGCCTGCATTGGAGCGGCGCATACTGTCCTCATTAGAGGAGGAAGAACGCACTACGATACGGCAACCACGAAACTGTTCCATGATTTCACGGCACACTCTTTCCCGATTGGAAAAAAAGTCCCCGATTTTCAATATATACATCTCCTCGATTCGGGAACGGTGAAGCATTGCCCGAAGCGCATGGAGGGTATTGGCTTTGGTAGATAGAATTTCGCTGTGAATGATATGGTTTTTCATGACAGTTCCTTTCTGATAGAAAAATCCGCAGAATTTGCTACATACATTGTACCAAATTCTACGGATATTGTCAAGTTATTTTTATGCACCCTGCTCATTCAGAGCCAAGTGTTTTCAGTTTAGGCAAACTCCAACGGAAATAGGTCGCCAGCAGACGAATAGCAATGACGATGAGCATACCGCAGCTCACCGAGAGCAGCTCGGACACCTTCAAACTGACCAAGAGCCAGTACAGTGCGCCGCCTGCGGCAGATGCCAGCGCATAAATATGTTTAGTAAGTACACCGGGGATTTTTGCACACATAATATCTCGCAGCATACCACCGCCACATCCGGTGGTTGCACCTAAAAAGATACAGAAGAACAAATTATCTCCATAGCCGCCATCCAATGCCATTTGCACACCTACTACAGAAAATGCGCCCAAACCGATGGCATCGAAAATATTATTCACCTGCTCAAACATTGTGAGATGGGCAAGATATCCCTTTCGGAAAAACCATGCTACCATAAAGACCATCAATGCCGATACCGTCGCAAGAATCAGATATTCGAAATTGGAAAAGGCGCGGGGAGGGGTATGTCCCATCAAAAGGTCACGGACGCATCCGCCGCCGAGCGCTGTCAGACAACCCAGCACCACGACCCCCAACAGGTCCAGCTTCTTGCCGATTGCATGAATTGCACCCGACACCGAAAAGGCAATGGTACCAATCCATTCGGTAATATATATCAGAATATCCGTAATCTCCATAGGCTCCTCCAAGGACAGTATTGCCACTTTGCAAACAGTAACATTATACTCATCCTGCGGAGAATAGTAAAGAGCCTTTTTCAAAAACTCGAAAAAAATATTTCGGAGTTTTTTTGTTTCTCCGAAATATTTTCTTGTTTTTCTTCATTATATTCGGAACGATATTTTTGCGCAGAAAAATATCATTTTAAAGACAAAAACTCTGCGGCATTGTCCCACAAAATCGCCTTTCTCTCCTCGTGGGTGAGAGGAAGCTTAAAGAAGCGTTCCAATTCGCTGTCCGCGGTGGTAACGGGATAGTCGGTGCCGAAAAAGAATCGGTCTGTACCGAACAGACGAATCAGCTCCATCGCCCGCTCCGTGGGGAGTGCCCATAGGGTACTGGATGTATCAAACCACACGTTGGGAAGCTCAGCCAGCAGATCGCTCTCTTGCCATGCTCGGTATGCACCGAAATGGGCGGCGATAAACCGAACATTGGGAAATGCCTTGGCAATCTTATACAGCTTGTCCGGTGATGAATAGCGATAGTCTGCCCGATGATCGCCCATATGAAAACAGATGGGAAGATCGAAATCCTTGGCTAGCGAATAGAGCTTGCACAGACGGGGATCGTCAATATCCACCTTTTGAATGTCAGGGTGGAGCTTGATTCCCTTGGCACCCAGCATTTTAGCACGGCGAAGCTCCAGGGACATATAGGGATAATCCTGATGCATTCCGATAAATGCCACCGCACGGAATCCTTCTTTGCGTGCCGCCGCGGCACTACGCAGAACGCCCTCGTTCACCTGCTCTACCTGCCCCGCATTGGTAGCAACGCCTAACAGCGCCATGCCCGTTACATTGTCCCGATTGCTCTTTTGCAAAAGATCTGCAAGTGTACCTTCGCACTCGGCTACAAAGGAATAAAAATGATTCAGCGCCCCCACCGCTTTGGCAGCGATCCGAGGAGGATATACATGGGTATGGAAATCAAAGATCCGATAGTCCGCCCAAGGTTTCGGATCATCGTCTTCCCATAAAATGCGGTCAGAATCCCACATAACAAGCCTTCTTTCCTAATTTCTTACCGATGCTATTGTACCACGGGAATGGTCATCTGTCAATAGGCGAGATCCCTTTCCCCCATTGAGTTTATGTAAAAAAAGAACAATGCATACAAATTGCATTGTTCTTTTAATTTTTTCAGAATTATTTTTGCGCTGCAGATTCTTTCTCGGCAGAAGTTTTCGGCTCAGATTCGGTTGCCATTGCTTTTTTCGCCTTTCTGTCCATCAGATACCAGGGCAGATACACGAGAACAAACAAGAACGAGATTACTGCAACCATCACCGCAATGCGGAGA
Organism: Eubacteriales bacterium; assembly: GCA_045645175.1. Lineage (GTDB taxonomy): Bacteria > Bacillota > Clostridia > Oscillospirales > CAG-272 > CAKSQF01. Next base: position 10,171 of record JAZRIH010000097.1, read on the forward strand.
GCAAAGTTGGGAGGCAGAATATCCAGCACAGAAGGAGTAGATTCGGGACGCGCCATATAAAGGTAATTGGCACCGGGACCAATCAGCTGATTGGCATAGAAAGCGATTCCGGCCAGGGTAAGCATAGCTACATACGCTTTGATGAAGGATTTGATGGTAGGGCGCATTTTATGAACGAAAATCATATAAAAGATCGCCACGTAACCAAGGAGATGCTCTGCCCAGAACTGATAATAACGGAAACGCAGAGGTCCGGTATAGGTAATGACCGTAGGAGTAATCAGTGCAAAAATCGATCCGGCCAACGCCCAGAAATAGCAGATGTCAAACAAAGTCTGACTCTTGCCGATGACCATATAACTGCCGAATATTGCCACCCAACCACAAACAGAGATGGGCAGATGATCCACAGGATTAGGTCCCAGCGAAGGCATGGCAATTAGTCTCCAATAATAGGACATCTCAGAGATGATCAGCGCAAATGCCAGAATGTATCGGAATGTATGCTCCGCTTTGCTGTCACGGATTTTGTCTTTAAAACGGTAGATTAAGTAAATGATTAAACCGGCAACGAGAATGGGTAAAAAATGTGCCAAGGTGAAATTGGAAAATTCTACACTCTCACCTTGCCCCCCAAAAAAGCGCAAGAACTTTTTCATGTTACTTCCCTTTTCGAATTTTGATAAAATGAAAAACCTCGTCTTGCGACGAGGCTTTCTTGGCGGAGAGAGAGAGATTCGAACTCTCGGAACGGTATTAGCGTTCACACGATTTCCAGTCGTGCGCCTTAGACCAGCTCAGCCATCTCTCCAGATGGTGTTGTTGCTCAACGGTTAGTATTATAGCACATCGTTTTTTAAATGTCAATAGGTTTTTAGAAAAAAATTAAAAAATTTTCACACAAAAACAAACGGGAAAAATCTTCAAAAACCATTCATTTTTACCTTGTCTCTTCATAAGATATAGCATCACAAAAAGGAGGTGAGGAAATGTCTGATTACTGCGAGGAGCGTTGTGAGAAACTGGCGGCATATATGCTGGAGCACAACGCTACCGTACGAAGTGCCGCCGCCCATTTTGGGATCAGCAAATCCACCGTTCATAAAGATCTGACTACTACGCTCAGACATCGCAATCGAGGACTGTATCAATCGGTCAAACAGCTCTTGGCAACCAACAAAGCTCAGCGTCATTACCGCGGCGGTGAAGCGACCCGTTTGATGTATCAAAAACGGCGGGAAAATCACACGAACAACGAGCTTACATAGATTGCCCTGCTGCCATGAAAAAAGTTTGTCTGCTCAGAAGATATGATGTCGAAAGCACTTGCAAATTTCGGTGTTTTGTGTTATACTGATGCTATCCTATCATCTTTGTGAGGTTCTTATGCGATTGATAGCAAGTGACTACGACGGCACCTTCTATTTGGACGAAATAACTGAGGAACAAAGAATTGCCATCCGCGACTGGCAGGCAGCAGGCAATCTGCTGGGCATTGTCAGCGGACGAAGCATCGATCTGCTCCCCCCGTTTTTGGCAGAAGACGGTGTAGACTGCGACTTTTTTATCGCCAATAACGGCGCAGTCATTGCCGACGGCAAGGGCAATATTTTGCAAGACACCCGTTGCGACGGTGACCTGACCGCACCGCTTTTGAAAGCGCTCTTCCGATTGGGCTGTCCCTACGGAAGCGTAATCACCGAGTTCCCCTGCAATGTATACGCCGAGACACCGAATCCAAAGCCCGGACGTTATACGCTGGACAATATGCCTGAGGTTGCTTTTTTCTATCAGGTGAGCACCGTCCTGCCTAACTTCGCTGAAGCGGCACGGGTAACTGCCGCCATTCGAGAAGAATTCGGCGATCGCCTCAATCCCCTTCAGAACGGCAGATGTATCGACATCGTCCCTGCAGGCATCGATAAGGCTGCCGGCATCCGCGCCTACATTGCTCTTCGCGGACTTAGTGAGGAAGACGTCATTGCAGTCGGCGACAATGTAAACGATGCCGCTATGATCGAAGCGTTCTACTCCTATGCAGTGGAAAATGCGGTGGATTCCATCAAAGCGATGGCAACCAAGATCACTCCCAACATCACATCCCTCATTCGTGCCGAGCTTTAAGAAAAGCTGTAAAACAGAAAACACTCCCATTTGTAGGGAGTGTTTTCTGTTTTTTAATAACCCGTCCTGCCGTTTGGCTTAGAAATATAACCCTGCATGAAGCAAGGCGGTGCCCTATCCTCGGCATCTGTGCTCCCAACGTCTTGAGGTCGCCGTGACATAAGCAGGGCGGTCAAGGAGGTCTGCTAACTCCACCAAAGAAAAGTTTTTTCGGGCTCCAATATCTATTTGTAGGTTTATTTGCAAAGCCTACACGCACAGGACAGGCTGTTTGCGTAAATTAGTTGTCGTAATCGACTTCTTCGAAGAGCTCGTCGTCGAAGATCTCAGCGATCTTTTCGAACTCGTCGTCGTCATCAACAGAAACCAGACATTCTTCGCCGTCTTCGTCCTCTGCAAGCTTCAGAATTACGTACTCGTCGCTTTCTTCAGCAACGGGAATCAGAGCGTAGTATACAACGCCGTCCATTTCGTGCTCGCCGATTACTTCAAATTCGCTCTCGTTACCGTCTTCGTCTACGAGAGTATAGATACCTGCCTGTTCCTCGGGCAGTTCTTCATTCAGAATCTTATCGTTTGCCATTGGTATCTCCTCCTTAAAGGTTATCTCATCCATTATAGGACGATGCACTATTCTATGCATCTTCCTGCTCTTATTCTACCTTATCTTGGCGGATTTGTCAAGTGGTCATTGAAATTTATTTTTGTTTCTGCAAAAATAACAATACGCTGACTCTTCTTTTCACGGATTTGACCCAAAGTATTGATTTTGAGAAAAAGATATGCTATAATAGACTAAATTATATCGATATTGATAGTTTCCCCGGTATTGCGGTGAATATACATACGAAAGGGTTCATTATGAAAACAGTTGTTGGTATTGACGTGGGCGGAAGTACCACTAAAATCGTAGGCTTTGATCAGGACGGTCATCTGATCGCCCCTATTTTTGTTCGCGCAACCGATCAGATCACCTCTATCTACGGTGCGCTGGGCAAATTCACCACCGAAAATAATCTCACCCTGAATGACATCGAGCGTATCATGGTCACCGGCGTGGGCTCTACCTTTATGGCGGCTCCCATCTACAATATCCCCGTTCAAAAGCTCTCCGAATTCTCCTGTGTGGGCAGAGGCGGCATCTGGCTGTCCGAACTGGATGAAGCAATCGTGGTGAGCATGGGCACGGGTACTGCCATCGTACACGCCAAAAAGGACGGCTATTTCGATTACCTCGGCGGTACGGGTGTAGGCGGCGGCACGTTGATGGGACTTTCCCAGCAGCTCATCGGCGTACGGCAGATCGATCACATTATCGAACTGGCATCTCACGGCGATCTTTCCAAGATTGATCTGCGAGTCAGCGACATCATCAAAAAGGATGCCAACCCTGATCTGGACACCGATCTGACTGCCGCAAACTTCGGCAAGCTCAGCGACATCGCCTCCAAGAGCGACCTTGCGCTGGGTCTGGTGAACATGGTGTTCGAGACCATCGGCATGATGGCGATCTTCGCAGCCCGTGGAAAAGGCATCCGTGACATCGTCCTCACCGGCAACCTCACTGCCCTGCCTCAGGCAAAAGAGATCTTTGGCGGTCTGAACAAATTCTTCGGCGTGAACTTCATCATCCCCGAAAACGCCCGCTTCGGTACGGTTATCGGTGCGGCATTGCAGGGATAAAGTAGTTCATAGGCGACTTCTTCGCCTATGAACTACAAGAGTTGCGCACAGCGCAACTCCCCCCCATTCTTTGCTAACCTGAATATTTTCTTCAAACGGCACTTAACGGTGCCGTTTTTGTTTATCCCACTACTACGCCTCCCGGCATCTGCCCCACAATCACCGATTCACAAAGTAAAATCCGCGTGGTGATGGTAAACGCCTCGCTCTCTCCCATCACCGTCATGGTCACAGGGACACTCACCTCCACCTCCATGCGATGCACTGTCTGATTTAGTCCCCCTTCTATCATATCACTCACCAGCTTTGCCGATGCGCCGCCATATAAACTCCCCCGCACAGAAAAAGAAATCCCTCCCCCCGAAAAGAGCCGTGGAAGGAGCACATCGCCACTTCGCAC
>JAZRIH010000098.1:0-6309 GCA_045645175.1 Eubacteriales bacterium
GGACTGCGTCCCCCCTAGAATGGCTTCTTTGCACACTTTCTTTCCACAAAGAAAGTGTGAGAGTGTGTCGAGACTTCATCATGAATCGTGTGTTCCGTAAACATTATTCCTTAAACACTTACTTCACGGTACATACTTTCCTTGATATAATCTCGACATTTTTCCCCTACTTTCTTTATGGAAAGAAAGTAGGCAAAGAAGCCATTTCAGGGGGAGAGGAAACCAAGTTTTCCTCTCCCCCTGAAAGTAACCCCCTCACCTTCCTTAGTCGCGTCTGAGGACGCTCCATCTCTGAGGCGCATCTTTCACTACTCAAGGTGTCGATGGATAAAGTGGGCGACATCTCGGCAACGAGGGGAGGTTTGCTCGCCACGGATAGTGTTCGGCAGGGCTTTCCCCTGCACTCGTAGGGCGGGGGCTTGCTCCCGCCGTGGTCATCTCTCCGCGAATAGTTTTCGGCATCACCTGCATCCATTTCCTGCAAAAATATTTACAATCAAACATAGATTTGTTTATATTTGGTTTATAATTAGGTATTACAATAATACTGATATAGTATCCCCAAAATTCAAGAAAGGCAGATAAACTATGCTAAGTTTAAGAAATATCGTCAAGGAATATAAAACCGGCGAAGCGGTAGTCCAAGCGCTGGAGAATATTTCCATTGACTTCCGCGACCATGAATTTGTTTCCATTCTAGGTCACTCGGGTTGCGGTAAGACCACCATGCTTAACCTCATCGGCGGTCTGGATCACTACACCTCGGGCGATCTCATCATCCGCGGACGATCCACCAAGGAATTCAAGGACGCCGATTGGGACGCTTACCGTAACCATTCGGTAGGCTTCGTCTTCCAGTCCTACAACCTGATCCCCCACCAGACCGTTCTCGCCAACGTAGAGCTGGCACTGACCCTGTCGGGCGTATCCAAGACCGAGCGCCGCCGCCGCGCAACCGAAGCCCTCACCCGCGTGGGCCTTGCCGATCAGATCCATAAAAAACCCAATCAGATGTCGGGCGGTCAGATGCAGAGAGTTGCCATCGCCCGCGCGCTGGTAAACGATCCCGATATCCTCCTTGCCGACGAGCCTACCGGTGCTCTCGACTCGGCTACCTCGGTACAGATCATGGAGATCCTCAAGGAAATTTCCAAGGACCGCCTGATCATCATGGTTACCCACAACCCCGAGCTGGCAGAGCTCTACTCCTCCCGTATCGTGCGTCTCCAGGACGGTCACATCATCAGCGACACCATGCCCTGTAATGCAGAGGAAGAAGCGAAGGTAGCGATTGCCTCCGTCGAGGAAGTCAAGGCAGAAACCGCCAAGCCCAAGAAGGCGAAAAAAGCCAAAAAGGCTGACAAGCAGGCACACAACAAGTCCATGTCCTACGGCACCGCCCTCTCCCTGTCTCTGAACAACCTGATGACCAAGAAGGGACGTACCTTCCTTACCTCCTTCGCAGGCTCCATCGGTATCATCGGCATCGCCCTGATCATGGCGCTGTCCAATGGTATTCAACTGTATATCAACCGAGTGCAGGAAGATACCCTTTCCACCTATCCTCTGTCCATCAACAAGGATACCCAAGACTACTCCGCTATGCTGGGTGCCATGACTGAGGTGCGGGATACCATCGAGTCCGAAAACGATCCCAACAAGATCTACGTAGACGACTCCATGGGCACCATGATGTCGGCCATGAGCGCAACGGTCAGCAACAATCTGGAGAAGTTCAAAGCTCATATCGACAAGAACTACGACCAGCTCAAGCCCTATGTAAGCGATATCCGTTATACCTACGATTTCGATCTGCAGGTCTTCACCGCTGACGGCAAGACCCAGGTCAGCCCCACCAAGATCTTTGACAACATGGGCTCTGCCTTCTCGGGCATGACCGAGCTGATGTCTGCATCGGGCATGGGCGGTATGAGCATCCTCTCGGAGATGATCAACAATCAGGCACTGCTGGATCAGCAGTACGAGGTAGTAGCAGGTAACTGGCCCGAAAGTGCCAACGAAGTGGTACTGGTGGTCAGCGAGCGAAATCGAATCAGCAAGATGACCCTCTATATGCTGGGCGTGCTGGATCAGAGCGAGCTGGAAGACATCATGAAGGATCTCATGACCGAGGGTAAATACGATTCCACTCCCATTGATCCCTACACCTTCGACGATTTCCTGGGCATGGAATTCAAGCTCCTGAACACCTCCGATTTCTTTGAAAAGACCAACTCCACCTACCCCGATCTCCCCGAATACTCGGTTTGGAACGACGTCCGCGACGATTTCGGCTACGATCAGGCAACCTACGTCACCGACAAGGGTGTGAATCTAAAGATCGCAGGTATCATCCGTCCCCGTGAGGATGCCACCGCAACCTCCATCAGTGGTGCTATCGGCTACACCAAGGAACTCACCGATCTGATTCTGGAGATGAACACCAAGAGCGAGGTCATCAGCCAGCAGAAGAACGTGCCCGAATACAACGTCCTCACCGGTCTGAAGTTCGAGCGCACCGTTTACACCAAGGAAAACATCCACGAGCTGATCAATGCCATCGACAGCGCTACTATGGATGCCCTCTACGCCTTCATGTCCCAGCAGGTGCGTGACGAGTTTACAAAGAATCCTCCTGTCAATGCTCAGTCCTTTATGGGCTTTGCGGCGATGATGGATAAAGAGCAGCTTTCGGCACTGATCACCCAGATGCTGGAGATTGCCAAGGCAAATCCCGAAAACGCAATGTCCCTGAACATCCTCACCATGGCACTCTCTCAGATGATGCCCGGTGTCAACGTCACCGCTGACAATCTGGTAACCCTCCTTCCCGCCATGTCTATTGAACAGATCATGGTGACCATCGGCGGCATTCCCCAGTCCGAGCAAGTGCCTATGGAGGTCAAGGGTCTGCAGGCAATGTGCGGCGAGGAAGCCATGACCGGCATTTATGCGTTTATGAACGCCGAGCTGTTGAAGATGGAGGTCAACGAAGAGAACTTCATCCTTCTGCTCCAATGGCTGGACGACGAGCAGTTCAACACCATGCAGGACACCTTGTACGAGATGGCTCCCCAAACCGATGCGACTCTGGAGTCCAATCTGACACTTTTGGGCGATGCGGAGATGGCAAAGCCCGCATCCATCCACTTCTACGCCAAGAACTTCGATTCCAAGGAAAAGATCGAGGAATTCATTTCCCAGTACAATGACAGCGTAGACGAAAAGGATCAGATGAAGTACACCGACATGGTAGGTATCCTCATGTCCTCGGTAACCACCATCGTTAACTTTGTCTCCTATGCTCTCATTGCATTCGTATCCATCTCTTTGGTGGTATCCTCCATCATGATCGGTATCATCACCTATATCTCCGTACTGGAGCGCACCAAGGAAATCGGTATTCTGCGTGCCATCGGTGCATCCAAGCGCGACATTTCCCGCGTATTCAATGCCGAGACCATCATCGTGGGCTTTGCGGCAGGCATGATTGGTATTATCACCACCATCATCATTGCCATCCCCGGCAGCATCATCTTCGAGCACTTTACTGACGTACCCAACATTGCGGTACTGCCCGTAGGCGGTGCCATCATTCTGGTGATCCTCAGCATTGCGCTGACCACCATTGCAGGCATCTTCCCCTCTCGCATTGCAGCGAAGAAGGATCCCGTAGAAGCGCTGAGAAGCGAATAATCAAACTCTCTTTGATCCTCCCCGATTTCATCGGGGAGGATTTTTTGCCGAATACCAACCGTGTCGAAGCGTCTGCCACTCTCACCACGGTTGGTATTCGGTAAGAAAGCGGTAAAGTGTAGTATCTCTCTCCATATAGAATTTCGCAAAAACAATTGTATTTTTCCCTAAACTATGCTACAATACAAGCAGTTACTTATGATCCTGAAAGGAGTTTACCATGAAATTACACACCATTTATCTCGCCGGCGGTTGCTTTTGGGGCGTGCAACGCTATATCGACTCCATCCCCGGTGTAACCGAAACCACCGTGGGCTATGCCAACGGTCCTACCTATCCCATCTCTTACGAGGAAGTGAAAAAGGGCGCAGGACACGCCGAGGTCTGCAAGGTCATCTTCGACGAAGATGCACTCTCCCTTGAAACACTCTTGAACGCTTTCCTTTCGGTGATCGATCCGCTGTCGGTCAACCGTCAGGGCGAGGACGAGGGCATCCAGTACCGCACCGGCATTTACTATGTAGACGAAGGCGATATCCCCACCATTTCCGCTGTTTTGGAGAAACTCAGCGCATCGCTGGGTGCGGATCACGCGCTGGAATTTCTTCCCCTTGAAGGCTTCTGCCCTGCTGAGGAGTATCATCAGAAGTATCTGGTAAAAAATCCCGGCGGATACTGTCATATTCATTGCATATTTTAAAAACATTCGAAACAATTTCGCAAAATCTCTTGACAATCATTTGATTGTGTGCTAAAATAAAATCACTACAATACATAGGAGGAAAAAACTATGCAAAACTTTATCCGCATGCTCTCTGACACCGGCGAACCATCTTCTGTTCTGATCATCGCCATCCTCGCCGTGGTTGCCGTCCTCGCCCTGCTCTGCTCGGGCTACGTGAAAGCACCCCCGGACACAGCTTACATCATCTCGGGTCTGCGCAAGAAAAAGAAGATCCTCATCGGCCGTGCGGGCTTCCGCATCCCCTTCCTTGAGCGAATCGACAAGCTCTCCCTGCGCGTCATGCAGGTAGACGTGAAGACCTCTGAGGCTGTTCCCACCAACGAGTTTATCAACGTCATGGTAGACGGCGTTGCCAATATCAAGATCTCTTCCGATCCTGCAAATATCGCTAAGGCATCCGAGGCACTGCTGGGTATGCATCAGGAAGAGCTGGTGCGTCTGGTAACTCAGGTATTGGAAGGCAATATGCGTGAGATCGTAGGCTCGGTTGGTTTGAAGGAAATGGTGCAGGACCGTCAGGGCGTTGCCAAGAAGATCACCGAGAACGTAGTGCCCGACATGGAGAAACTGGGTATCGAAGTGGTAAACTTCAACATTCAGAACTTCAAGGATAACGCAGGCACCATCGAAAACATGGGTATCGACAATGTAGAGCAGATCCGCAAGTCCGCCGCCATTGCCAAGGCAAACGCACAGCGTGACATCGCTATCGCAGAAGCTGAGGCTAATCAGCAGTCTAACGCAGTCCGCGTAGACAGCGAAAAGGCCGTTGCCGAACAGAACGCCGCCCTCTCCATGCAACAGTCGTCCATGAAGCTGAAAGCCGACACCGCCCGCGCAGAAGCTGACGCCGCTTACGACATTCAGAAGGAAGCACAGCGTAAGACCATCGAAATCGCATCCGCTAACGCCGACATCGCCCGCCGTGAAAAGGAAGCCGAGCTTGCCGAGAAGGAAATTCTGCTTCAGGAAAAGAAGCTGGACGCTGAGATCCGCAAAAAGGCAGACGCTATGAAGTATGAGGCAGAGCAGAAGGCTGAGGCTGATCTGATTCGCCGTCAACGTGAAGCAGACGCCGCCGCATACGAGGCAATCAAAGAAGCCGAAGCCCGCAAGGCTGAGGCAGATGCGCTAAAGTACGCCATGGAGCAGGAGGCAGAAGGTATCCGCGCCAAAGGTCTGGCAGAAGCAGAAGCCATCGAAAAGAAGGCGCTGGCTCAGCAAAAGATGAGCGAAGCATCGGTGCTGGAAATGCTCCTTGCAGTGCTTCCCGAAATGGCGAAGAACATCGCAGAGCCTCTTGCCAACGTCGACAGCATCACCATGTACGGCAGCGACAACACCACCAAGCTGATGAAGGAAGTCACCAACTCCTCCAATCAGATCTTCGAGGCTGTGAAGACCGCAACCGGTCTGGACATCACTCAGCTGATCTCCGGTTTTGCCAACAAGAAAGGCTAATTCTTTCATCGAGCCCCCCTCTCATTCACCTAATCCATCCATAACTAATCATAGGAGGCTATTATGTTAGGAAAAATCTTTTGGCTGATCATTCATCTTCCGTCAATTTTGTGGGAATTGGTTTTCTTCTTATTCGGCTTCTCTGAACTAAAGGAATATGCACAAAAGCCTTTTGCCTGTCCCTGTTGCGGTGAACGCTTTTACGTAAAATGAACCAAGCTCTTTTGGTTTAGAAGCTATTCGCTGGAAGTGAGCAACAAGGCAAAGCTCAAATGCCCCAAATGCGGTGAAACCGATATGTGCAGATGGGTAAGCGAAGACAAATAAATCCAACCGAAAGCCCGCCGTCATGGCGGGCTTTTGGGCGGGGGCTGGAGATATACAATGAACGGCGGGAGCAAGCCCCC
>JAZRIH010000099.1:0-2027 GCA_045645175.1 Eubacteriales bacterium
GATCTCGTAGGTGGGCGGCACGGTCTGCATTTCGGGGTGATAGGGAGCATCGTTCCCGCTACCCGAGCAGGATACCGCGCATGCACTCAGCGCCAAGGCCGCCAGCACAAGTGCCGACTGTTTGATCTTTAACATAAATTCACCTTCAAATAATAGAAAATAACATACTTACCTTTCATTATATCACGGTTTTGCCGCGATTGCAAGTGCGGTATGCGATTTTATGAAAAAAACACATGATTATAGTTCCAGCGGTGCATATTTTATCACAGTGTGTACATTGGAACTGCGTAATTATTTTTGGAAGAATGTAGGGGCGATCATTGATCGCCCGCAAGACGTTGAATTATCGCCGTATGGTAAAATGGTCGATAATGCCATACAGAATATTCCTTCTGCCTATCCCGCATTATCACTTGAAAGCTATGTGATCATGCCGAATCATATTCACCTTTTGGTAAGAGTTGGTACCGATGAATACGGGCGACCACTGGTCGCCCCTACAATGTCCCGGGTTATAAAACAACTGAAAGGGATTGTTTCCAAACAAGCATGAATCGGTATTTGGCAAAAATCGTTCCACGATCACATGATCCGAAACCGAGAGGATTACGAAGAACATTTGTGATAGGATGTTTTTTTGTGTGAATTTTCATGAAATGTGCAAATACACTTGCAAAATTTTCAAAACGGTGGTATAATATAATGTATTTTAATGCAAAGTTTCAGAAAGGAACGCTTTTATGAAGCATTTGGAGAATTTCCTTGGCAAAATCGCCGGACTTCTTTTCAGAATTATCTGTGTTATTTTAGTGTACGTGGGCTTTCGTCCCAAGATCATATATGCTGATCCTGCAAGAAAGAAAAAGGGCTTTGACAAGCCCGTGGTGTTTACCTGCAACCACTTGTCGCACAAGGACGGTCTTGTGATCGCTACCGTGCTGTGGAAATACCGTATCCATATTCTGTCTGCAAAGGATCAGATGGAAAAGAGCAAGCTGTACTATCACGTGCTGTCCAACAACCGTGCCATTCCGGTCAACCGCTTCGGTCTTGACACCGGCTGGATCAAGGAATGCCTGCGCGTGATGAAGGAAGGCAACAGCGTCATTATTTTCCCTGAGGGACATACGTCCAAGACCGGAGAGATGGATAAGTTCCGTCCGGGCTTTGCATTGCTTGCCACCATGGCGGGAAGTGAGGTCGTACCCGTGGCCATTGACGGTCATTATAAATTCCTGTTCGGCCGCAGATTGCGCGTTATGATCGGCGAGCCCGAGACCCTGCGCGCCGCAGAGAGCGGACAGAGAAGCTCCGCACACCTGCAGGCAGAGGCGGATCGCTTCCGCGATCTGACCGCCGCGCTGCTGGGACAGGCCGAACAATCCCATTAAATTTCGGAGGATGATATATGCTGCTTGAACTGTTTTTAACACTTGGAGCGCTTTGCACCGTGCTGACGGTCTTTTTGAATGCAACTCTTGTAACCTCGCTGGCGGACATCTGGATTCCGGTTGTCCTGTGGTTTGGGTATACCGTTGTGTTCTTCTTGCTGTACGCGCTGTTTTTCATCGTGCTCTCGCTGTTTTCGGACAAGTCCAAGCCCCAGGAAAAGCCCAACCGCTTTTACTTGGCCGTGTTTGTGGAAACCATTGCGCTGTATTTCCGTCTTGCGCGCATTGAGGTTCGCGTCCGCGGCAAGGAAAAGGTACCCCAACAGGGCAATTTCCTGATGGTTTCCAACCACCTGTCCGACCATGACTTTATGTCCATGCTGACCGTACTGCGAAGCAAGAGCATCGCGTTTATCTCCAAGCCTGAGAACTTTGATAAGCCCATCATTGGCAGAATGCTTCACAAGAGTGGCTTTCTGGCCATCAACCGCCAGGAGGCACGCGAGGCGCTGATCACCATTCGTGAGGTGGCTAACCGCCTCAAGACCATGCCCATTTCCTACGGCGTTTTCCCCGAGGGAACCAGAAACCGCGAGAGCAATACCGAGCTCCTTAAGTCGGAGGCCAAGCGTC
>JAZRIH010000100.1:0-10306 GCA_045645175.1 Eubacteriales bacterium
TATAAAAGTTCTTTGCGTCGCTTTCTTGAAAGAAAGCGACCGGGTTCGGGCAGAGCCCGAATATATTCAATTTATTTCAATTAATACATGCCGCCCATGCCGCCGCCAGCCTGCATGGATGCGCGCGCTGCTGCTTCCTCAGCCTTCTTGGTTTCCTTAGAGTCAGCAACGATCGCTTCGGTGGTGAGAACGGTTGCCGCAATAGATGCCGCATTCTGGAGAGCGCAACGGGTTACCTTGGTGGGGTCCACGATGCCTGCTTCTACCATGTCGCAGAATCTTTCGTTGTATGCGTCAAAGCCGTAGCCCTTCTTGCGTGCACGCATGATCTTGTCAACCACTACGCTGCCCTCAAAGCCTGCGTTTTCAGCAATCTGACGAACAGGAGCTTCCAGCGCCTTACGAACAATTGCAACACCGGTCTTTTCGTCGCCTTCGGTGGTCTTCAGCAGAGCATCCAGATCGGACAGAACATTCAGATATGCGGTTCCGCCGCCGGGAACGATGCCTTCCTCAACTGCAGCCTTAGTTGCGTTGAGCGCGTCTTCGATGCGGAGCTTCATTTCCTTCATCTCAACTTCGGTAGCCGCACCAACCTTGATTACAGCAACACCGCCTGCCAGCTTTGCAAGACGCTCCTGGAGCTTCTCACGGTCGAATTCGGAGGTGGTTACGGGGATTGCCGCACGAATCTGGTTTACGCGAGCCGCGATTGCATAAGGATCGCCATGACCGCCAACGATGATGGTGTGCTCCTTGTTTACCTTGATCTGTCTTGCGCCGCCCAGCATATCTACGGTAGCTTCCTTCAGATCATAGCCCAGCTCGGAGGTGATCACTACACCGCCGGTAAGGGTTGCGATATCCTGCAGCATTTCTTTTCTGCGATCGCCAAAGCCAGGAGCCTTGACACAGCAGATGTTCAGAGTGCCGCGGAGCTTGTTGAGGATCAAAGTAGTGAGCGCTTCGCCTTCTACGTCCTCTGCAACGATCAGCAGTTTCTTGCCCATCTGTACAACCTGTTCCAGAATGGGAAGGAGATCCTGAATATTGTTGATGGTCTTGTCGGTAATCAGTACCAGCGCATCGTCCAGAACTGCTTCCATCTTTTCGGTATCAGTTGCCATGTAAGGAGACAGATAACCGCGGTCAAACTGCATACCTTCTACAACTTCGCAGAGAGTTTCTGCAGTCTTGGATTCCTCAACGGTGATAACGCCGTCAGCGGACACCTTTTCCATTGCATCGGCAATCAGGGTGCCGATTTCCTCGCTACCGGAGGATACAGTACCAACACGTGCGATATCTGCAGTGCCGTTTACCTTCTGAGAGTTTGCCTGCAGAGATGCAACAGCCACTTCAACAGCTTTCGCGATACCCTTGCGGATTACCATGGGGTTTGCGCCTGCAGCTACGTTCTTCATGCCTTCGGTGAGGAATGCCTGTGCCAGCAGAGTTGCGGTAGTGGTACCGTCACCTGCTGCATCGTTGGTCTTGGTTGCAACTTCCTTAACCAGCTGTGCACCCATATTTTCGCAAGGATCGTCCAGTTCGATTTCCTTTGCGATGGTTACACCGTCATTGGTGATGAGAGGAGCGCCGTACTTGCGTTCCAGCACCACGTTTCTGCCCTTGGGGCCCATGGTGATCTTTACGGTGTTTGCCAGTTTATCTACGCCTGCCATCAGGCCGTTGCGGGCAGCAATGCCCAGTACGATTTCTTTTGCCATGATAGATTACCTTCTTTCGATTATTCAATGATTGCCAGAATGTCGGTCACGCTGACGATGATCAGCTCTTCGCCGTCCACCTTGATCTTGGTACCGGCATAGTTGGTGAGAACGACCTTGTCGCCTACCTTTACTACCATGTTGATGATCTCGCCATTCTTATCGACGCCATTGCCTACTGCGATTACTTCAGCAAACTGGGGCTTCTCCTTGGAAGCGGCAGTCAGGATGATACCACCCTTGCTGGTTTCTTCTACTTCAGTCATTTTTACAACTACTCTGTCAAAAAGGGGTTTTACAGTCATTTGGAATTCCTCCTCAATGTAATCAAATCAAATTAGCACTCAACTCAACAGAGTGCTAACACACATATACTATTGTATCCAAATTCCAGAAAATTACAAGACCTTTTTTCCATAATTAACACATTGTTCACACTCTTGAAGATCACTTCACAATTGTGTGCGCCGATTTCTTGCACGTCTATTTCATAGAAGCAGCTGCATAAAATGGATAGCAAATCCCGCTATGAGGTATATAAGCTATGATGCTCTTTGAAAGGATCTACAATCTGATTCTATCCCCTGCTCTGCTTGCCTGCATTCTGTTTGCAGGAATCTATATCACCGCTTGCTTAGGGATACACTTCTTGCGCCATCCCATGATGGTATGCAAAGGGATCTTTATACCCGACAAAGGAAAAAGCGCGCTGTCCTCCTGGAAAGCCTTGACCGTTGCACTTGCCGGAACTTTGGGAGTTGGAAATATTGCAGGAGTTGCATCAGCTATTGCGGTAGGAGGCGCAGGCGCAGTTTTTTGGATGTGGATTGGCGCGCTGTTATCCATGCTCATCAAATACAGCGAGGTTGTGTTGGCAATTCGTTATCGCAAACCTGCTGCAATCGGTTACAAAGGCGGTGCAATGTACTATTTTTCCAAGCCAATCATTGGGATTATTTTTTCTGTGCTATGCTTGATTGCATCATTTTGCTTAGGCAACATCTTACAAGCTCGCACGGTTGCCCTCACCATGGAAAGCGGATTTGGTTTGCCGCCGCTTCTCTGCGGAATTCTGCTTGCTGTTTTGTTATATCTCACTATTTGTCACGGATTTACACGAATCTCGGCAGTAACACTATATTTAATTCCATTGATGAGTGCAGTCTATATTATTTTATGCGGAACGGTCATTGCGAAGAATTGGGTGACTATTCCTTCCATTTTGTTTCAAATCGTTAGGGAGGCATTTCACCCCAATGCTTTAATAGGAGGCGCGAGTGGTTTAGCACTTGCCAGAGTAATCCGTGCAGGTATATCCCGTGGGCTGATCACCCATGAAGCAGGATGCGGTACTGCACCTATTGCGCACGCAGAAGCAGACACCGATTGTCCCGTGCGACAAGGTTTTTTAGGTATTTTTGAAGTTTTTGCTGATACCGTTATTCTCTGCACCCTTACTGCCTTGGCATTGTTATCTCATCGACCAATTACATCAGCATTCTCCGATGCTGGAGAAATGGATATCGTGATCAGTACATTTGAACCGATATATGGAAGATTGGCAGCACCCATTCTTGCAATCCTTATTTTTGGCTTTGGGCTGGCGACTATGATCGGGTGGTCTTATTACGGCAAACGCTGTTTGGATTATTTGTCCGAGCATTTTCCAACGCTTCAAACATATAAAAAGCTGTATGCCACAGCATACAGCTTTTTGAGTATCATTGGGGTAATTACGGCAAGCAATTTTGTTTGGCTGCTGGCCGATTATTCGGTAGCCTGCATGACACTGATTCATCTACCTGCACTACTACCAAGGATTGGTGAAGTCGCCATGCTGACTAAAGAGTATTTTAGCAAATCTTAATTTACAGTAAATATCGATTTACAATGCACGAAGCTTAGAGTAAACCTTTACACCGGATGCTACAATTGCTCTGTCAAAGGCGTATTTGGAAACACCGTGTGCAATAAACGCAGTAAGACCATCTTCAGAATACAGAATCTCCACATCTTCACCGAAGTAAGATCCAATTACATCCGCAGATGCATCAACCGCAGCATAATAATGATTGGGAGTTTCTTCTTCATTGCATACCATGCTTTCATCAGCGCTTTCCCAAGTTTCCTGGATCACAGTCTGATGTTTCATGTGCTTGGCGATATCGATAATATCGGACAGAACCGCAGAACCGGTAGGCAATCCGCCTGCACCGGGACCGTAGAACATTACTTCGCCGAGCGCAGAAGCGCGCACCAAAATGGCATTGTTTACATCATCCACATTTGCCATGGGATTAGATGCAGGCACCAGGCAAGGAGATACACGAATATCGATGCTTCCGTCAGCAAGACGCTTGGTACTTCCCACCAGCTTTACTGCAGCACCGAACTTCTTCGCAATTGCCACGTCTGCTTGAGCGATATTGCGAATACCGGTGCAGCTCACCATAGAGGGAGAAACCAGTACGCCGAATGCCAGGGCTGCAAGGATACAGATCTTACGGCAAGCGTCCTCACCGTTGATATCCGCACGGGGATCGCGCTCTGCATATCCCAACTCCTGTGCACGGGCAAGTGCCTCGTCAAAGGATTTGCCGTTCTGCTCCATCTGGGTCAGAATGAAGTTGGTAGTGCCGTTGAGGATGCCGTTGATCTCGCAAATCTCGTTACAGCACAGCGCAGTTTTAATGGGACGGATCAGAGGAATACCGCCGCCAACACTTGCTTCATACAAATAGCGGACACCATTGTCACGTGCCGCATCGCAAAGCAGATTGCCGAAATTAGCAACAACCTCTTTGTTGGAGGTGACAACATGTTTACCTGCACGCAGGCAAGCCAAAGAATATTCAAATGCGGGCTTAGAGCCACCCATCGTTTCACAAACGATCTTTACTTCCGGATCCTCCAAAATAGTATTGATGTCGTGTACTACAAGATCCTGATAAGGGGTACCGGGAAAATCACGCAGATCCAGAATATATTTGACACGAATAGAATCCTGAAGCTCTTTACAAATCAGATTATAACCTCTGTCAATTACTTCCGCAATTCCGCTTCCGACCTTTCCGAATCCGAGTATAGCAATATTGATCATGAGAAGCCCTCCGAACAATGATGAATGAAAACTATGAATATTTGTATTATACCAAACTTTCTGTCAAATGTCAAGAACTTATTCTTAGTTTGTTATAAAAATCTACGGCATATTAATTTTTTTGTGAATATTTATATATATTTACTGAGATTTTTAAAATCATATTGACAATGCTACTCAAACCAGATATAATATATCTTGAGTTATAATCGCATTCCAAAGGAGGTATAAACAATGATATATGACGATTACTCTAAACGTGTGCTGGGTAAGCTGGAGAATCTGAATAAGATCTACGCTAATCTCATGTACACCAAAATCGATACGCTTGCCTCTCCTATGTGTCTGCAGACCAAGGAGCATCTGCGTACTCCCCCCACTGAGGGTCTTTCTCCTCTGAACTCCGGCGACCGTTGGGGCGGCGAATATATGAACCTGTGGATCATGGGCAGCTACACCGTTCCTGCTGAGCTGGACGGCCAGAAGCTGTACATCATCCCCCACACCAATGCTTACGAAACTCTGTTCTTCAAGAACGGTATTCCCGACGGCATTTTCAACAGCAAGGGCGACTACATGGGCATCATGCACTCCGCTCAGCTGCTGACTGCAAACGCAAAAGCTGGCGAGACCTTTGATCTTGCTTTCGAATGCTATGCACACCACTTCTGCGCTGAATGCCATCCTTATCTCCACTACGGTAAGGAAGTTCCCGTTGCCGACGAAAAGGACTTCATCAAGAAGTTCAAGAGCATCGACATTTGCACCGTAAACGACGAGATCTACAATTTCGTATTCGATCTCAACATCGTTCTGCAGATGGCTAAGTTCCTTGCTCCCAACAACTTCGTACGTCACCGTGCACAGGCTGCTCTGGAGCAGGTATTTGCTGACATCATTCAGTACCCCGCTCATTACGATATGGACAAGGTAGTTGCTTCCGTTGTCAAGTGT
The DNA here is from genome assembly GCA_045645175.1 of Eubacteriales bacterium. GTDB lineage: Bacteria > Bacillota > Clostridia > Oscillospirales > CAG-272 > CAKSQF01. Next base: position 5,785 of record JAZRIH010000100.1, read on the forward strand.
CGTGAGCACCTGAAGCCCCTGCTGGCACACGCTCCTGCTGAAACCACCCGTGGTTACATCGGCATGGTTGGTAGCTCTCACATGGATACTGCATGGCTGTGGCCCGTATCCGAGACCATCCGTAAGTGTGCTCGTACTTACTCCAACGTTGTAAAACTCATGGAGCAGTACCCCGAATACAAGTTCATTCAGTCCTCTACTCTGCATCTGGAATGGATGAAGGATTACTATCCCGATCTCTATGAAAAGATGAAGAAATACATCGCTGAAGGCAGATATGAGCCCAACGGCGGCGTATTCGTAGAATGCGACTGTAACATCACCTCCGGTGAATTGATGGCAAGACAGTTCATGTACGGTCAGCACTTCACCCGTGACGAGTTCGGTTACACCTCCGACTCTTTCTGGCTTCCCGACACCTTCGGTTACAACGGCGCAATTCCTCAGATCATGCAGGAGTCCGATGTAAAGTACTTCTACACCACTAAGATGAGCTGGAACGACCTGAACGAGTTCCCCTTCACCTCCTTCAAGTGGAAGGGCATCGACGGCAGCACCGTTCTCACTCACCTGAACACCATCGATACTTCTCCTGACGTAAGAGATACTCAGAGACAGATCGACACCATCCAGAACAAGGAATACTTCGAAGGCAGACTCCACTCCTTCGGTCACGGTGACGGCGGCGGCGGACCTACCCCTGCAATGCTGGAAAAGGCTCGTCGTATCATGGACGTTCCCGGTCTGGCAAAGAGCCGTTACACCACCATCAGCGAATTCATGAAGGAAATCGAGAAGGTTGGCGACAAGCTGCCCACCTACACCGGCGAGCTGTATCTGGAGCTGCACCGCGGTACTCTGACTCAGATGCACGAGATCAAGCGCTCCAACCGTAAGGCTGAATTCGCACTCCATGACATGGACTACTTCAACGTTCTGGCCGGCGAAGGCAAGAACGCTCGTACCGATGAGCTGTACAAGATCCTGATGACCAACCAGTTCCACGACATTCTGCCCGGCACCTGCTACACCGGTGTTACCCAGAAGTCTGTTGCTGAAAACTATCAGCTGATCGATGACGCAAACGCAATCTCCAACAAGTATGCTTCCAAGCTCCTGGCTGACGGCGGCATCACTCTGTTCAACACCACCTCCTTCAACCGTGATGACGTAGTCACCATGGAAGACAAGGGTGTATATCCTGCAGGTAAGATCGCACAGACCTATACCGACGTAACCGGCAAGGCAGTTGTTGCTGTTGGCGGCATCGAGATCCCTGCAATGGGACAGGTTTCCCTGCCCGTTTCCGATAGCTTCGCTACCGCTGATTCTCCCTTCTCTTGGAACGGCAGCGTACTGGAAACTCCTTTCGCAACCGTTACCTTCAATGAAAAGGGCGGCATCACTTCCTTCGTTGATAAGCGCGCTGACCGCGAGATCAAGAAGGCAGAAGGCGCACCTCTGAACACCTTCTACATCGCAGAAGACGTTCCCGAAAGCTACGACAACTGGGATATCGATATCGAGACCATGTCCAAAATCCGCGTTCAGGACAATCTGCTGTCCATGGAAGTAATTTCCGACGGCGCTCTGCAGTTCGTTATCCGTCAGACCTATGCAATCGGCGAGGCTTCCAAGCTGATGCAGGATATCATCTTCTATGCGAACACTGCACGTGTGGACTTCCACACCGTTGTAGATTGGAAGGAAAAGCACACCTTCCTGAAGACCGGCTTCGATCTGGACATCAACAGCATGACTGTCAAGAACGAAATCCAGTTCGGTCACATGGATCGTCCCATTACCCGCAACAACAGCTTTGAAGCTGCTAAGTTCGAGGTATGCAACCACAAGTGGACCGACCTCTCCGAATCCCGTTTCGGTGTTGCGATCCTCAACGATTGCAAGTACGGTATCTCCACCTACGAAGGCAATCTCTGCCTGACCCTGCACCGCGGCGGTACCCGTCCCGACGTTACCGGTGACGAAGGCGTACACGAGATGACCTACTCTCTGTATCCTCACGCAGAAGCATTCACCACTAACAATGTTATCCGTGAATCCTACCTGCTGAACGTTCCCGCAGTAACCGCAAACGGTTCTACCGACAACACTGCACCTCTCATGACCATCTCCGCAGACAACGTAATCTGCGAGGCTATCAAGCCCGCTGCTTACCGCGACGACGCTTTCGTTGTTCGTTTCTACGAAGCAGAACGCAACCAGACCAAGTGCTCTGTCACTATTCCTGAAGGCGTAAAGCAGGTTTACCGTTGTAACATCCTGGAGGATGTGAAGGAAGAAATCCCCGTTGTAGACGGCAAGATCACTCTCAACTTCAAGCCCTTCCAGATCGTTTCTTTGATGATGGTTCGCTAAACTATCGACCTTGGAGTACACGAGACTATCTCGTGTACTCCTTTGTCTACTCTATCGAAAGGAGACATCCATGAAATTTCTCAATTCTATACTCAGCCGCATCGTTTTGGTTGTGCTTGCGTTGTTGCTTCAAATTACTTGGATCGTCTTTCTGGTTCTCAGACTCAGTGACTTTTTCCAATACGCTAACCTTTTTCTCCAACTGTTCAGCCTGTCCATGGTATTCTACATTGCCCAAAAGGACAGTAAGGCGGCATTCAAATTGGCTTGGATCGTTCCGATTCTCCTCTTCCCGCTGTTCGGCGGATTGATTTATCTCCTCTTCGGCACCAAATCTCCTACCCATGGGATGCGAAAACGCTTGGAACGCTCCCGTACATTGATCTCCCAAAGTATTCCCGACTCCACGCCGCTAGTGGAAGAGATTAGCCAAAAAAATCCCCACATTGGCGGGCATGTGCGGTATCTGCGCAACGTAGGCAATTTTGCAGTTTATCAAAACACCGAGTCGCGCTATTTTCCTTTAGGCGACGATGCATTTCCCGTTCTGTTGGAAGAACTGAAAAAAGCCCGGCGTTTCATTTTTATCGAATTCTTCATCATTGCGCAAGGGGAAATGTGGAACAGCATCTTGGAAATTTTGGAAGAAAAAGCAGCCCAGGGTGTGGATGTGCGTGTGATCTACGACGACGTTGGTTCACTCACCACACTTCCCTACGACTATGAAAAGCAACTGGAGAAAAAAGGCATCAAATGTCTTGCATTCAATCCATTCAAGCCCATTCTTTCCATCGTGATGAACAATCGCGATCACCGCAAGATTTTGGTCATTGACGGCAACGTTGGCTTTACCGGCGGGATCAATCTTGCGGATGAATACATCAATCGAAAGGTGCGATTCGGTCATTGGAAGGATAGCGGTGTACTTCTGCGAGGCGAAGCTGTTTGGAATCTCACCTTGCTCTTCCTCTCCATGTGGAATGCATTTGTCCCTACCGACAATTCCATCGACTGCTTCAAGCCTGATTTTGCAAACGAAGCCTATCCTCAAAGCGATGGATACGTCCTGCCTTACGGGGACAGCCCCTTGGACAATGAAGAAACAGGTGAGAATATTTATCTCGCAATTATTCACAATGCCAAGCGTTATCTGTACATCTATACCCCCTATCTCATTATTGATGAAGAGGTAGCAGATGCCCTTACCATGGCATCCAAGCGAGGGGTAGATGTCCGTTTGATCACCCCCGGTATTCCCGATAAGAAGACAGCCTACACCCTAACTCGTTCCCACTATGAGGAGCTTCTTACCGGCGGTATCAAGATTTTTGAATATACTCCCGGTTTTGTACACGCAAAATGCTTTGTTTGCGATGATGAGATTGCAACGGTGGGTACCATTAATTTGGACTATCGCTCTCTGTATCTGCATTTTGAATGCGGTGTATATTTCTATCAGAGCAGTTTGATCAATGACATCAAGCGTGATTTTCTGGAAACACAGCAACAATGCACACCTGTTTCTACGGTAAAAAAGAGATTCGGGCTCTTCCACAGTTTTTTCTACTCCATCCTGCGTTTGTTTGCACCGCTCTTTTAATCCATCAAAAAAATCCGACGAATTGCATTCGTCGGATTTTTATATTAGAAGGTAGCAACCAAGCTGGCAGGAGGATTGGAGAATTCGATAGCAATGTCAGTGAGCACAGGGCCTTGACTGCCATAGACCTTGTGAAATTCAAAGGATACCTTAGCGGTGAGGGTTACCCAATCCTTGGTGGTCAGCGTATTGGCACGCATAGATTTGCAAACCAGACCGCAATAGCTGATGTCATCCACACAGCAGGTCATCACGTGTCTGCCGATGACAAAAGTACGGGGAGGAAGCTGATGGTCGCGTGCAACGATTCCCTTGAATCGAACGGTTTTGCCCACATACTTGGACACATCCTCGGTAAGATCGCGATACCAGAAGGCATAGTCTTCATCTTTGATCTCGATAATGGGTGCATTGATGTCAAAGGGCAACGGATCCTCTAACTCGTCATAAGCAAACTCGCCGGTTACATATTCATAACCGATGGCACATCTGCGATTGGCACCGCGAATGATCTTATGAATGCCTTCCATATCCACATTCAAG
>JAZRIH010000101.1:0-2402 GCA_045645175.1 Eubacteriales bacterium
CCGCTTGGCCTCCGACTTCGGCTCATAGGCCGTCTGTGTATGTACAACGTAACCGTCCGGTCCCTGTGTCCATGTGTAATAAGGAGCCTCTGCGTTAGCACGAATCGTATCGCCGCCAAAGATAACGGCAACCAGCAGTAAGCATAAGATCACTGCCAATTTCTTATTGATACCCTTCATATCCCTCGCCTCCTCCTTACTTAATACCGGAATGAGCCATGGTGCTCATTACGTTCTTCTGCATGAAGATGAAGATTACAAGGTTCGGTATAAACATGATCAGCGTCGCCGCGGCCGCCTGACCTATACCGACGACATCATTACCCGTGGTAGTCAGGGTGGTCATGTAGTACGCAAAGGTCTTCATGTTATCTGCATTCAGGTACAGCTCGCTGGCCTCAATAGCGTTCCATGCAGCCTGGAAGGTCAGGATGACAACGGTCGCAAGGGAAGACTTACTCAGAGGCATGATGACCTTCATGAAAATCTGGAAATCTTTCGCACCGTCGATTCTCGCCGCCTCGATGAGGGCATCGGGAATCTGATCCATAAACTGCTTAACAAGGAACAGACCTACGGGCATCGCCAAACCGGGAATAATATGTACCCAGAAATTGTCGATCAGTCCGCTGTAATAGATAACCAGGTACTTCGGAATCTTTACGGCTGCACCGACGAACATCAGCGCTGCGGTATTGATCTCGAAGATCAGGCCCTTTGCCTTGAAATCTTTCTTGGACAGAGCGTATCCTGCAAACGCGGTGATGAAGATCGTACAGATTACGGTCAGCAGCGTAGACAGAATACTGTTGAAAAAGTAACGGTAAATCGGAACCTCCGAACCAAGCATGGACTCGATCAGCTTTTTGAAGTTGTCCAATGAAGGCTTCTGCGCAAAGAATTTCGGAGGATAAATAAACAACTCGTCAAGCGGTTTTAACGCCTGTGAAAAAATGTAGATGATCGGCAGACCCATCACCACAGCCATCGGAATCAGAATCGCATAGAACTTCAACTGGCTTTTGTGGAATCTGGTGGGATTCATCTTTTTTCCCTGAATAGATGCCATGTTCTTCCTCCTCCTTTAATCTTTCTCGGCCAACAGCTTGGTCACTACCTTGGAACAGATCCAAATGAACGCCAACAGTACCACGGAAATCGCGCTGGCATAACCCATCTCATAACGAAGGAAACCGTAGTCCTCGATATGGTTCAGTGCCAGCTGACCGGCGTACTGCGGTGTCGGGTTACTTCCCGACAGGGTAACACCGATGGATCCTGCCTGGAATGTACTTACTACCGCCATAACGGCTGCAAACAGCATCTGAGGCTTCATGGAAGGGATCGTAATGTGAATGATCTCTTGAAAACGGTTCTTGATACCGTCAATGTATCCGGCCTCATATACTTCCTGGTTAATATTCAGAATACCTGCCAAAATGGAGAGGAATCCTACACCCATACTGGACCACAGAGTAACGATGATCATAACAGGCATCAAAAACTCGGTGGACTGCAGCCACTGAATCGGCTCGGTGATCAGGCCCCACTGCATCAGCAAACTGTTTAAGTATCCGCTCTGGTCTCCGTTAAAGAGAACCTTCCAGATAACACCCATAGCCACACCGGAGGTCATGGACGGGGAATACAAAATCAACGCTAGAAGCGTTCTGGGCTTGTGCTGGATTTGTGCCAGCATCCACGCCATAATAAAAGATAATGCATATCCCAAAGGGCCTGCAATCAGAGAGAACTTCAAGGTATTGGGAACTACATACTGCATAAATACCGCATCGGAGGTAAGCAGTGCGATGTAGTTCTTCAGACCGATGAACTTAGGCAGGTTTACCGAGTCAAAGTTCGTGAAGGACAGACCAATGGCAGCGACAACAGGAATAATGATAAACAGGACAAATAGGATCAGATAAGGCGCCAAAAACAGGTACGCAGAACCTTCCCGCTTTGCCCAACTCTTAATTTTATTCATCTCCGTTCACCCAACTTTCTATTTTCTCGATGGTGGGGAGCTTGTACTCAGTCATACCGATACTCTCCATCTTACGCTTGATCTCTTGATTCATGGTGATCGCCGCGTCATCCAATGCACTTCGAGCATTTTCACCGTTAAATACGATGGAGTTCCAAACGTTACTGAGCTCACGCTCGATCATGTAGCTTGCGGGGGTCTTTACCATCTCGTGCAGCCAATCCCACTGCTCCATGATAATTTCCTTATCTCCCTCGTCCAAAGGCATCTCTGCAAATGCTTCCATATTTGCGGTGTTCCACATGTAGGTCTCTCCGTAGAGGAGCTGCAACTGGGTACCAAACTCAGTCTGCACATCTGCGGAAGTCCACCACTCAAGGAACTTCCATGCCTCATCCTTCTTGTCGGACTTATC
>JAZRIH010000102.1:0-3929 GCA_045645175.1 Eubacteriales bacterium
GGTGCATATATCTCTTGGAAGTCTCGCTATCGATGCCGTCAAGTGTCTGTGCCTCGCTTAGAGTACCCAAGGTTGCAACGGTGAGAACCTGCGTCTGACCTCTGGTGAACAGACCCGAACCGTGCGTGCGGGGCAGAACGCCAACCTCACTGCCGAGGGGACGGATCTGATCCATGCTACGACCGTCAACGCGCTTCTTGTCAACAAGCAGCCAGCGGCGAACGATCTTCTTCTGAATCTTGTAGATCAGCTCTTCCATCATGGTAGGCAGTTCGGGATACTCTTCGGAGAACTTCTCCAGGATAGCGTCCTTAACGGGAACCATGCGAGCGTCACGCACGTTCTTGTCATCGGTGTCCAGAGCAGCCATTACGTCCGCTTCGCAGAATGCGAAGATCTTGTCGAACATATCGTGATCCAGATCGCCGGAGGGATAATCAAACTTGGGCTTGCCGATCTCAGCAACGATGGAGTCGATGAAGGAGCAGAGGGTCTTGATCTCCTCGTGAGCCTTCATGATTGCCTCGAACATTACGTCGTCGTCAACTTCGTTTGCGCCTGCCTCGATCATAACGACCTTCTGGTGAGAACCGGCAACGGTCAGTTCCAGATCGCTTACCTTGCGCTGTGCCTGAGTGGGGTTCACAACGATTTCGCCGTCAACCAGACCCATATAAACGCCTGCGATGGGGCCATTCCAAGGAATATCGGAGATGGACAGAGCGATGGAAGCACCGATCATACCGGTGATTTCGGGAGAGCAATCGTAGTCAACGCTCATTACGGTGAGGGTGATTGCTACGTCATTGCGCAGGTCCTTGGGGAAGAGGGGACGGATAGGACGGTCGATAACACGGGAGGTCAGGACTGCCTTTTCAGAGGGCTTGCCTTCGCGGCGGAGATAACCGCCGGGAATTCTGCCTACTGCGTAGAGCTTCTCATCGAAGTCAACAGACAGGGGCAGGAAATCGATGCCGTCACGGGGCTTTTCAGATGCAGTAGCGGTACACAGCAGAGTGGTTTCGCCATACTTAACAAGGCAAGAGCCGTTTGCCAGGCCTGCCATTTTGCCGGTCTCTACAACGAGAGGACGGCCTGCCAGAGTGGTTTCAAAAACACGGTAGTTCTTGAATTCCAGAGTAGAGGACATTGCCATAACTTTTTTCCTTTCAATATATACAAATCTAACGGCAAAAGGGGCTTTTGTCCATAGTGCAAACAGCCGCATCCATACATCCAAGAATGGCGGTTCCAGCGATCCATAGCTGCGCCTGTTCGCACTGCAGAGGCAAAATCCTTTTGCAATATCATAAAGTTTTGCGGTGCTTGTCCGCAAAAACGGTGAATCTTTCCCGTAAGGTAACCCCTTGACGAGAAAAAAGGGCGTAGCAAGCTACGCCCTTCGGCTTACTTTCTCAGACCCAGTCTTTCGATAATGGAACGGTAACGTTCGATATCCTTCTTCTGCAGGTAGCCCAGAAGGTTACGTCTCTTACCAACCATTTTCAGCATGCCGCGACGGCTGTGGTGGTCCTTGGGGTTGGACTTCAGGTGCTCGGTGAGGTCATTGATTCTCTTGGTGAGGATCGCGATCTGTACCTCTGCGGAACCAGTGTCGCCTTCGTGGGTTGCGTACTCGGAAATGATGCCGGTCTTTACTTCTTTCTGAAGCATGGTGTTTCACCTCATAAAATAATATTTTCGAAAAACTCAGCAGACGGCAGGTGAATCGTCGTTGCATAACCTCTTATTCAAGGAAGCCCCTTGACAGACGCTCTGCCGACACTTATCCCGCATGCCGGGTCTTACGATGACTTTCTGCGGGCGATCTTTGCGCTCGCGATTCCTATTATACCAACAAATGCATCGTTTGAAAAGCAGGAAAATGCATTATTTACAATTTGTTTACATTTCAATTTGTACTATTCCCAAAAATAAACTCCCCCGATCCGGAGGAGTTTAAAAGATACTTTACGCGCGCTTTTTAAAGATAAACTTCAGTACGGTAGCAACTACAAACAGAATTGCACCAATCGCAATTACTGTGCCGCACAAACCGATTGCTTGAGTCAAAGGATTTGCAACCACCGTTGCCAATGCAGGAATGGGGAGCCACTCACGCATGGACGATGCACACACGGACAGACCGATATAGGTAATGCCGCTGATAATGGCTACAAACACACCGCCGAACTGCATTGCAGTGAACAGTCTGAAGCGAGTAGCGCACAGAAGTCCGAGAGCAGATATCGCGATAATGATCCAGAACAGAATATTGCCCACAAGCATCACTTTGCTTGCCACCTCGCCAATATCAAAGCCCAAGTTTTTGTTGAGTTCATCAGGAGAAATAGATTTAAGCAGGCCTTCCTCAATGATTTCTTCCAACTTGTCATAATCGAAGCGGAATCCGTTGGCAGTCTCTGCGATAACATCTTCATTTTTCTCGATGATGTCTACCAGATCCTTTGCCTCCAGATCGAATTCTTCACCGTGGAACAGATAGCCCATATAACCGGAAATCAGCTCGGTAGCATCTTCCTTCCATTCCAGCTCTTCCAGCAGATTTTCAAAATCTTTCTTGGTCAGATCATGCCGTTCGCGGGTTTCCTCATCAACCGAATCATAGAGGAATTCCGCCATTGTCATTTCCTCGCCCTTGGAATCCTTCAGAGTGATATCAGACAGCTCGATATTCTCCAAAATTCCTTCCACTGCATCTTGGGTCAAACCGGAAACTACAACATTCAGAATGCCTACAGTCAACAAAGCAATTGCCAGGAATAAGCTCCAAAAAGATGCAGAAATCACTTTGGTTTTCTTTTTAGGGCGGGTCTGCACCACAGGCTGTACAGGAGCGACGGGTGCCGCAGGAGCCACGGGAGCAACAGGAGCCATCGGTGCGGTTACAACAGTTACGGGTGCAACCACGGTTACAGGCGCAATAGGAGTAGCAGGGTTAGCAGGAGCTGCAGTAGTTACGGTAGTAACGGGAGCAACGGGTGCTACGGGATTAACCGGAGTTGCGGGTGTTTCATTCGCCACAGGCGTGCCGCAAGCCACACAGAAATGTGCGTCTTTTTCCAGTTTTTTGCCACATTTGACACAGAACATAAATAAACCTCTTTCGTAAATCCATCAAACTGTTAAAACGGTCTTTTTTTCACAATTCAGTAAAATTCGACCAACCTGTACTATTATATCTCCCTTTTTGGGTTTTGTCAAGGCATTTTACAGTATTCTTGTTATTTTCCGAAAATAATATGAATTAAGGAAAAATCGAAAAAGCCATTGACGAAGGGGCAATTATATGGTAGAATATAAGGTAAATTAGAGTGGGGAAGTATCGCTTTTGGCGCCATCCCCTGTTGCAAGGAAGATATCATGATTATTTTCGGCATCGACCCCGGCCTCGCCATCGTTGGATGGGGGGTCATTGAATACAAAAACTCCCGTTTTCGCACATTGGCACACGGTGCCATCCAAACACCCGCCCATACGCCCATCATGGATCGACTGAAACAAATCCACGATGAGCTGTCCGCCCTCTTGCGCATCTATCACCCCGATGCAGTGGCGGTTGAAGAACTGTTCTTCAACACCAACATCACCACCGGTATCTCGGTTGCCGAGGCAAGAGGAGTCATTCTCCTGGCCATCGCCCAAGCAGGCTGCAAATTCTACGAATACACCCCTCTTCAGGTAAAACAATCGGTAGTCGGCTACGGCAAAGCCGAAAAAGCGCAGGTCATGCTGATGGTCAAGACTCTTTTGAATCTCCAAAACGCACCCAAGCTGGACGACACCTGCGATGCCCTCGCCATCGCCATCTGCCACGCCCACACCGGCGGCAGCAGACTTAAGGAGTTTTATAATTTGAAATAAATATGGGGCTCTGCCCCATACCCCAGTCGCTTTCTTGGAAGAAA
>JAZRIH010000103.1:0-4677 GCA_045645175.1 Eubacteriales bacterium
CACATCGCCACTTCGCACCGTACAGGAAAGAGGAACATGTGCCAACTTTGCCCGCAGAGATGCGGTCAACTCTGCCGCTAACCGATTGGCAGAGCGACTGTCCACCGAAAGCCCTGCGATTTTTCCGTCGCCTTGATAGGCAAAGGTGCAAATTTCACCGTATTCTTCTTTGGAAAGAATCTCCTCCGCCGTTTCCCGCACTACTTCTTGCACGCGGCTCTCTGCCATACTGCGAAAAACAGGGATCGCCAACGGTCTCGCCTTTGCTCGGAGTCCCACCAATGAGACGGTCACGACGGCAACCGTCACGGCAATTGCTACGGCAATCTGCACCAGCCATCGCCCACCTTTTCTGTGGGAGTAAAATCGTCTCAAATTCCACAAAGCCACAGGATGACCTCCTTGTATTTTTTTCTATTTTGATGAACAGATTTTTTGCGAAAAACTATTGATTTTGCCACCTCATTTTGTTATAATATTTCTGATAAAACTATACAGGCAGCGCCTGCATTCGGCTGATGGATTCCCTCTATTGTATGCCAAATGCGAGAAAGTAGAATAGAATACTACGCAATTCGCAGAATAGAGCCCCCCTCGCTTGACCGGACACTGTCCATCTTTTTGGAGGATATTTTTTATGCAGAACATTGTACGTCCCGAATCTATGGAACGCATCACCACCCCCGAGCTGGCAAAAGCATTTATCGACGAGCAGATCGCAGAGGTCCGCGCGCAGGTAGGCGATCAGAAGGTTCTCCTTGCTCTTTCCGGCGGTGTTGACTCCTCTGTTGTTGCCGCTCTGCTGGTTAAGGCAATCGGCAAGCAGCTGGTATGTGTTCACGTTAACCACGGTCTGATGCGCAAAGGCGAGAGCGAAGACGTTATCCGCATCTTCGGCGAAGAAATGGATGCAAATCTGATCTACGTTGATGCAACCGATCGTTTTCTGAATCTGCTGGCAGGCGTTTCCGATCCCGAAAAGAAGCGCAAGATCATCGGCGCTGAATTTATCAACGTATTTGCCGACGAAGCACGCAAGCTGGAAGGCGTTACCTTCCTGGCACAGGGTACCATTTATCCCGACATTCTGGAAAGCTTCAAGCAGGCTGAAGGCAAGAAGGCTGTTAAGTCCCACCACAACGTAGGCGGTCTGCCCGAAGATCTGAAGTTCCAGCTGGTAGAGCCCATCAAGTTGCTGTTCAAGGACGAAGTCCGTGTAGTTGGCGAAGCTCTGGGTCTGCCCCACGCGATGGTTTACCGTCAGCCCTTCCCCGGCCCCGGTCTGGGTGTTCGCTGTCTGGGTGCCATCACCCGTGACCGTCTCCACGCGCTCCGCGAAGCAGATGCAATTCTCAGAGAAGAATTTGAGAAGAACGGTCTGAACGAGAAGGTTTGGCAGTACTTCATTGCTGTACCCGACATCAAGAGCGTTGGCGTACGCAACGAAAGCCGTTACGAAGGCTGGCCTGCAATCATCCGTGCGGTAAATACCACCGACGCAATGAGCGCAACCATCGAGGAAATCCCCTATGCCCTGCTCCACCACATCACCTACCGCATCACCCATGAGGTAGAGGGAATCAACCGTGTTCTGATGGACCTGACTCCCAAGCCCATTGGCACTATTGAGTGGGAATAATATCACTATCCCAGTACAAAACCGAATAGTCTCAAAAAGACAAACTTCCGCAGCCTCATCATTTTTGGTGAGGCTGCTTTTTTCAGGCTTTTTCAAAAAAATCTTCGTACCAAAAAGTAATGAAAAGCGAAAACAATTTAGCAAATTGTGTAGACAAGGTGTGCAATTTTGTGGTATGATAGAATTTGGTGAATGGCCAAGCTCAATATTGTAAATACAGGAACTGCGCCGCTTATTTTCAAACCACGAAGGAGGTCCATCAGCTCTATGAATATGGTGTTTTACGAAATAGAACACGGCATCAGAAGCAACCATTTTTTGTATGAACGAAATACCGACCATACATTTCCCTTGCATATGCACAGATGCTATGAGATGGTGTTGATGCTGGATGGCGAGATGACCATGCAGATCGATCAGCAGGAGTATCATTTGAGGTCGGGGGATCTGATATTGGTCAAGCCCTACCATATTCACAGCTATCAAACCCTCCCTGAGAAGCACAGTGAATGCGCGCTGTGCGTGTTTTCCGGCGATTTGATTGCGGCGATCACCGATGCCTTGACCAAATATCGCTTATCTTCGCTTGTGCTGCATGACGTTCCCGCGTTGTACAGAGACGTGTTTCTGAAGGCGCAGAGCTATAATGATATTGCGGCGATCAAGGGCTTTTTGTATCTTTTGTGCTCCATGTATTACAGGCATTTGAATACCGAAGAAGAGGATCTCTTTACTTCGGATAACGGGCTTTTGCGTGATATGTTTATCTACATTGAAAACAATGTAGATAAGCCCTGCACACTGCACGAGCTTGCCAATGAGCTGCGCTATAACGAGTCTTATCTTTCCAGAATGTTTCAAAAAAGTGTGGGCGTGCCGTATTCGGAATACGTGCGCAACATCAAGGTCAATCACGCCTGCTATCTGCTGCGCAATTCAGACGAAAGCATTTTAAATATTGCCATGAAATGCGGATACGCCACGCTGAGCAGCTTTTATCGCAGCTTCAAGCAGCTTATCGGCATCAATCCCAATGAATATCGCATGAAAACGAACTAAAAACTGTAAAAAAAGGACTGATTCAAGCCTACTTGAATCAGTCCTTTTGCATTATCGGTTGATCAAAGAGCGACCGTCCCAATCGGGATGGGGCGCAATGCCCATAACCGCTGCTGCGGTGGGCGTTATATCAATCAAAGAGGTGTTTTCCATGGTTTGGCCCGGCTGGAAATCAGGACCGTACAAAAACAGCGGAATGGTCATATCCTCGGGGCTTAACGTGCCGTGTGTATCGTCGTGGCCGCCGTGGTCTGCCGTAACGATGATCGAATATTCCTCTGCGCACGCCTCGAATACGCGCTTGACGTTATCGATCGCAATGGACAGGCGGCGAATGTATTCCTCGCTCATCCAAGCGTTTGCGTGACCGCCCTTTTCATCCAGGTCAAGCATATACAGCATGACGAAATCGGGATGATAGCGATCGATCGCCTTTAAGCAATGATTGGTGACTACGTCGTCGGAAAGGTCATCGTAATCAATGTTCAAGCAGAACGAGAAGGTGTAGCTGCTGGGGGTGGCAAGATCGCGCAGATAGTCCCAATTGTAGAACATACCGGTCGTGCCACCTGCTTCGCGCACCGCTTCAAAAATGCCGGGAACAGGATTCTCGGGCTTGACGTAGGTGTTGGTCATAATACCGTGACGATCCGGCGTTTGCGCATGCGTCATGGAATAGTGACAGGGGAAGGTAACCGAAGGAAATACGGATTGGGAGTTGTAATTGTAGGTGCACAACTGCTCCATAGTCTTTACGTAAGGGTTGCCGCATTGCTGTAGCGCATCTGAGCGCATACCGTCGATCGAAATGAGAATAACTTTGGATTTCATGTATTGTCTCCTTTTTTATTGAATAATCGTTTTTCCGTCAAAGGCGAAGATGCCAAAGCCATGGCCGGCGGGATTGCCTGCCTGCAACCACTCGGCGTATGCGCGGCGCATGGTAGTATCCTTGGGCAGCTGATCGTTAGGCAGGTTGGTGTATCTGCCAAATACGCGCCATTTGTCATAGAAGGCCTTCGGGGTTTCCTTGCCGCTGACCATTTCAAAGTCGCTCATAAACTTGAGCAGATTCATACCTGCGGGCAAAAACTCCTTGTGTCTGGGGTAAAGAAGCCAGGAGGAACAGCCAAAGATCACAATGCCGTCCTGAAACAGGTGAACAAAATGCGGATAGGCTACCTTGTACGAAGCCCAACGCACCTCGTCGGTCAGCGGAATGCCTCGAGAGGGGATATGCATATTGATGTACTTGTCGCCCGCCTTAAAGGTCTTACCGCAGGACATGGTAAACTCCTCGCCCGTATAGGTCATGACCTCATACTGGAAGCGACCGTAAGCAAAACAGGTCAGCTTGAAAAAGCGATCGTACCAATCGGCAACAAACGTACCTACAACACCCTTGTTTTCCACGCATTCGTTGACCTTGCAGCGAATATCATCCATGGTTTCATAAAAGATCTCGTCAGAGATGCCGTTTTCTCTGTATTTTTGATGCAGACGAGGCAGACTGTTGATGAGCAGCAGCAGGTCAAGGGAGTATTCGTTTTGGTTAAACTTGGCTGCCGCCTCCTTGATCTCTGCCAAGGCATTTGCCATAGGCAGCTCCTCGGTAACCACGTAACGGTATACGATGTCATCCATGACCATTGCAAGCGCTTCGTTCTCGTCCAACATGGTCTCCAGGTCCATGATGCCCTGTACAACGTCCGGAGAATAGTTTTGCTTGGTCAGTTGCTCAATCTCAGCATTCCAATGCTTCATAGCGGTATCCTTTCTGGTGCTTAATGGATTGATTTTTGTGTTTGGTGGTAACGGATCAAACCAATGACAGAGGAAGTGATTGCCACCACCTCATTGATCGCTCCGCCGATCGATGGGATAAAAAGATTATAGACCAGGATCAGGGAGGAGGTCAGCAAAATACTCTTGCGCAGATTTTGCGGATTGAAATATCCCATTGCCAAGGTATTGAGCAT
>JAZRIH010000104.1:0-1798 GCA_045645175.1 Eubacteriales bacterium
CCTTAGTCACAGCACCCTTGTCCCATTTGTGGTCGAGCATCGCAATCTCGGCTTCGGTAAACTTGCCACAACCCTGGCAAGTAGTGGTCTTGGTGCCCTTCTCGGTACAAGTGGGCTCCTTGGTCACAACACCCTTGTCCCACTTGTGATCAATGATAGCAACGGCAAGCTCTTCGATTGCTCCGCAAGTTCCGCAAGTACGGGTCTTTTTACCTTCAGCGGTACAAGTAGGTGCCTGCGTAGTTGCCCATTCACCAAATGCGTGACCGGTAGCATTGATGGAAGAACCGGACTCCAGTACCTTGTTACAAGCAGCACATACGATATCACCGGTGTATCCCTTTTCGGTACAGGTTTCCTTCTTTACATTCGCAAGGGCAGTTTCGGTATGGAAGCAAGGCTCAGACAGCGCATACAGAACCTGCTCACGCATATAGTTGTGGCCATTCTGATCGGCATACTGTTTCTCTCTTGCTCTGATGATGCCTCTGAACTGGGTAATCATGGTTGTCAAATCTGACATGGCAATCGTTTCGTTACCGTAGCCGGAAACGGTTGCATCACAGGCCTCAACAAATGCAACATTCTCCATTTTCATGGTATGCGCCAGCAAATACGCATTGGATACATCCACCATGTACTCTACCATAGAGCCTGCCTCAATGGTAGTATCATTGATCGTAATGCTAAGACCCTGCATAGGATTATAAATACCCAACACCAAAATCAAAGCATTGCTGTTATACTCGCGGATCAGTTCAACCGCATTCATGGTTTCAAAACCGGAGATAACACACTCATAGAGAATATATTCCATGATAATTGCGAGCGTATTCGCGTTATCCTCGCCAATTTCAGGACCATATTCCTTAATCAATTCGCTGCGGAAATTGGTAATAAAGTTCAAAATTTCAGGATCGGTAATATACTTCTCCCACTCTGCCTGAGTACCGTCCAGAATACCGTTCATACTGGACTGCAGGATTTCGGAGCCGTCCAGCTGGAAGGTGATCAAATCAGCCTTAGTGATGTAAGTCTTTTGCTTCTTGATATAGGCGGTAACGCCGGAAGCTGCAAGTTTTTTGGTTGCTCTATTGGTATAGGTCACATTCAGCGTACCGGCAACCTGAGCAGGATAGCAATTATTCTTGTTGCTCAAACCAATTGTACCGCCTGCGGTATCGCCGCCCAGCGCTACATAATGAGAATTAGCAGTCTGCTGATAGCCAACGGGAAGCGAGCTTGCGTAATTCTGATCGTAGTTTTCGAAATCCTCTTTAGTTACACCAAATACCTGAGTCATTTTGTCAAGCAGGTCATCAAAATCCAGCTCAACTGCCTGAACAGGTATTGCCATGCCAAGCAACATACACAGCAACAGCCCCACTGCCAACAGATGCTTCGGCAGGCATCGATTCATTTTCATCATTAACTTTTTGTACGATGACTATTATCCATCCAATAGCCCCGCACAAATCCTCCTTCATAAAATAATGAAATTCAACCAATTATACACCAAAGATAATATTAAGTCAATAGAAAAAACAGCCAATTTCATGCACTTTTTAATCTGATTACTGTGACTATAACAAAAAACTCATTCCAAAGAATGAGTTTTCAATCTGCTCCTATAACCAACCGTTCGGTTCTTTTTGCTCTTACGTATTGAACCAATAAAACAAATGAACGAAAAAAAGCAAGTCAAACGACTTGCTTTTTCTCTGATGGCTCCCCCTGCTGGGCTCGAACCAGCGACAACCTGATTAACAGTCAGGTGCTCTACCGACTGAGCTAAGGA